>NZ_JACJQX010000017.1:0-135588 GCF_014696895.1 Chroococcidiopsis sp. [FACHB-1243]
GAGAAAGAGGAAACTATAGTACCAGGCGTGTTAAATTTCACTCGAATCAGTCTAATTAATTTTTTGTTACATACTTGTAAATTTTCCTGTCTACTTACTTAGTTCAAAATAATCTTTCAGAACTTTTAAGCTCGATTGAGGTTTTGTTCTAAGGTTATTAATCTAAACAACTATTAGAAATTGCTAAAACAGGAGTAGAACGGGCAATTGAAACCGATGAAGCAAATGCGATCGCCTGGATGAACCAACAACTCGAAGCATTAGGAATCAAATTATCAAACTCAAATTAATCTAATGGAGGCACAATGTCAGAGATTACACTAAATCCAGAACAACTTAAGGAGATCTTAAAAAGCGCGATTATCAAACTGCTGCGTGAAAATCGAGCAGAAGTCTCCGATTTTTTAGCAGAAATTATCGAAGATGTTGCGATGGAACGGGCGATCGCTGAAGGTGAAACAACTGAATTAGTTAGCCGCGAATCCATCTTTAAACTCTTAGAGCCGAAAGTGTGAAAGTCGAGTTTAGAAAAAGCTTTGAAAAAGATCTTAGCGAAATTCGGAACGGAGACTTGCTAGCCAGAATTAAAGCGGCAATTCTACATCAAATTGAGCGGATCGACATCAATGGTCATACTCACATTGGGAGGACAAAGCGATCGCACCTGTTGCCAATCGGGTAACACTGGTTGCAGATCGGTCGCAATCTTCAGGAGAATTTGCCAACGGTAACGATTAGCCACTCGCAAAATATTGGCTGGAGCAGGACCCAAAATTTCCCAACTAGGCGTAATGTAATTATTTAAATAGGATGCGATCGCTTGCGCCGTTTGTTCTACCGCACTCGCTTCAACACTACTTAAACGCAACAAAATCAATCGTCCGTGAGGCGGATAATTCAACGCCACCCGCTGTTGCAACTCCGCCTCTACAAATCCCTCATATTCATGCTGTTGTACGGCTTGAATCACCGGATGATCGGGGGTATACGTTTGTAATATTACCCGCCCAGGATCGTCACCGCGTCCCGCCCTTCCCGCAACTTGAGTTAAAGTTTGAAATGCTCGTTCTGCGGCTCTGTAATCGGGTAAATGTAACAACCCATCCGCCGCTACCACACCAATGAGCGTAACTTGGGGCAGATCCAACCCTTTCGTCAGCATTTGCGTCCCAATTAATAAATCTGCTTCTTTGTTGGCAAACTGAGTTAGCAGCGTCCGGTGCGCTCCCTTAGTCCGAGTCGTATCGCTATCAAACCGAATAAATCGCAACTGGGGAAACAACCGCGTAATCTCCTGCGCCACTCGTTGCGTCCCGCTACCAAAAAATTTCAAATAGGGGGAACCGCATTCGGGACAATGACGGGGATGAGATTGACTGTAATTACAGTAATGACACCGCAACAACTGCGGCGCACCTTCTTCCGTATGATGATAGGACAATGACACATCGCAAGCAGGACACTCCAGCACGTTACCGCAACTACGACACGAAACAAACGTACTGTGTCCTCGTCGATGGATAAATAAAATTCCCTGCTGTCCCCGTGCTTGCAACTGCTGCAAAGCCTCCAACAGCGCCCGGCTAAAAATCGAGCGATTGCCCTCCTGAATTTCCTGACGCATATCCACCACTTCTACAGGTGGGAGAGGGCGGGATTGGATGCGTTCTGGTAAGGAGAGGTAATGGGTAGTTGGTAGTTGGTAGTTGGTAGTTGGTAGTTGTTGCTCCTCTGCTCCTCTGCTCCCCTGCTCCCAGCTCGTCCCTGCTCCCTGCTCCCTACTAATCACCCAACTTTCCAATGAAGGAGTTGCAGATCCTAAAACTAAGGGACAGTTTTCTAATTCAGCGCGCCACTGGGCGACGGTACGGGCGTGGTAGGTGGGAATGGGGGAATCTTGCTTAAAACTGCTGTCGTGTTCCTCATCTAAAATAATTAAGCCAAGACGGGGTAAGGGGGCAAAAATAGCAGAACGAGTACCAATGACAACTTGGGGTTCTCCTAAGAGCATTTGTCGCCAGGTATCGTATCTTTCTCCATCTGAGAGGGCGCTATGGTAAACGCATACTTTGCTACCGAAACGGGCGCGGAATCGATCGGTAAGTTGGGGAGTTAGACCGATTTCCGGTACTAAAACTAAAGCCGATTTACCTTGTCGTAATATAGGCGCGATCGCCTGTAAATAGACTTCAGTTTTACCCGATCCCGTCACCCCATGCAATAAGACGCGATCGCATCCCTCTAGTTGAGTAATTGTTTCTACTGCTCGTGACTGAGCTGCTGTCAGCGTTTTTGGCTTGTCTGCTGCTTGCAATACTCCTTGTTCTTGCCGCAGCATTTCTCGTTCTTCAATGACAACATAGCCCTTCTGTTCTAATGTCTTGATGGTACTAGGACTGGCGTTACACAGCCGTAACAGTTCGCTCAACCAAATATCGCCGCCCTGCCGTCGCAACACGTCTAAAATTTCCTGTTGTCGAGACGTAATATCTCGTTCTAATCCCGTACCTACCAACGTTACAGCTTTTTGCAACTTGGGTCGTGTCAGGCGGGGTGGTTCTAGATAACTTTCTACTAACGACAGGCGCAACAATTCTCGCACTCCCCGATAGGCATTCCTGACTTGCCTTTGCAGGTAAACAAAGCTGTAGTCTTTGTTTGGTTGAGCTTGCAGCAGTGCCAAAATTTCTTTCGCCGCCGGAGTGCAGAACGCATCAACACCAGGCTTAATTTCCCCAATTAGTTTAATCCGACGCTGCGATCGCCCCAGCAGTCCAGGGGGCAAAGCAACGCGAATTGCTGCAATCAAGGGAGTGTAGTAATATGCTGCCACTCGATTGAGTAGCTCCCAATAAGCAGGCGGGAAAAAGCCCCGACTCACCACATCCTCAACAGCACGAATTTTGTCTGGGGATAGATCGACGGGAGGCTGCTCTACAAATCGTAAGGCGATCGCTCCAACTTGATTTGCCCCAAACGGCACACTGAGGATATCTCCCGGTTTTACCGTCAATTGAGCTGGCAACTTATAGGTGTAGATCTCCTGCGTTCCAGGGCAATCTACCAAAACTTCCAGCCAACGCTGGTTCGTTTGCGATTGGTAGTATCCTTGTAGTTCAGCTACCACAGATCTGCCTGTTAAATTTACCCCGACCATACCTAAATTAGCCTACTCTTACAATCGCCCTTGGCGCGACCCGTGGTAATCCATATTACAATTTGCCTTCTGAATTCGCAATGAAGGAAGCAGTGAAGAAAGGGTGTGGAGGAGCTAGTGCGGTGCGGGAGGTCGGTGCGTTGCGGGGGTGGCGCGATCGCGGACTTCGTCGCCCCCCGTTGTAGCAACCGACCGTAGGGTTTCTCCCGTTGTAGCAACTAGCGTTGTGGGGTGTGGGGTGTAGAGAGAATTCAGAATTAAATTCTTCCTCTGCCCCTCTGCTCCCAGCTCGTCCCAGCTCGTCCCTGCTCCCTCAGCTCTCTTCCAACTACTAATAAGTATTTTCTCCCTATTGATAGAGATTTAAACCGTTAATTCTATGCCATCCTAATTTTTAGGAACAAATACTTTAAGAAAATTTAATGAATCAGCTAATTATATGTGTATAATTGGTAACTTTTATTAACCGAACTAGCCTACAATTAGGAATACTAAACATCTAATTGGCTTGGTATATCTCATAACTTTTGGAGAACCTATTCATTTTTCTGAAATACAGAGCAAATTTTAATAAAAACTTAATAGGTTTGCCATAGAAAAACAGGAAATCTCTAACTATTTACATTGCATTTCAAACGATAATTAGCCTACGATAAGCATGGTTGGAAAATTTAATAAAACTCTCGCCCTCAATTTACAGTGTTTATTGCCGAGCGAATTCGGTAATAAAAAATACGAATTTGAAAGGCTTTCAAGTCGAGAAAAACTGATAATAAGCTTCTAATCAGAAGATAATTCCCCAGACAAGTTTCAAGCCTGAAACTTGATTACAAATTAAGTAGTCTCCAATCTACCTTGTGCCAGTGTTTATGTACGAAAGAAAGCAGCCGTACCAACACGATCGCTTCCCTACCCCTGAATTCAACAGCGATATAGATATTGCCGAAATAGAGGTAATTACCGCTTTGAATCGAGAAGTCGAATCGGAACCAGAGCAGCTACCCGAGCTAACAACACCCAATATGGAAGAAACAGCGATCGCCTTGACAGAAGGGTGGGAGGCTGACGAGCGAGACTTTGATGGGATTGGAGCAGCAAGAGCTTCGGAGTATCAAAAAACTCAGTTTGATGACGCAGTGGGAGCGTTTTTTAAAGAAATGGCGCGTTATCCCCTGCTCAAAGCAGACGAAGAAGTAGAATTGGCGCGTCGAGTTCGGTTTTTAGTTGAAGTTGAAGAAATTCAAAGAGGGCTACAAAAGCAACTCAAACGTCAACCAAATCGCGAAGAACTGATAGCAGAATTAGGAATTTCAGAAAAACAATTAGAACACCACCTGTATTTGGGACGAGTGGCAAAGCGAAAAATGATTCGTTCTAATTTACGCTTGGTAGTTTCCATCGCCAAACGTTATTTGAATCGTGGTTTGCCATTTCTAGATCTGATTCAAGAAGGCGCAATGGGACTCAATCGCGCCACAGAAAAATTCGACCCCGACAAGGGATATAAATTTTCTACCTATGCCTATTGGTGGATTCGTCAAGCAATTACGCGGGCGATCGCTAATGACGCTAGAACAATTCGGCTGCCAATTCACATTGTTGAAAAATTAAATAAACTTAAAAAATATCAACGCGAGCTGAAGCAAAAACTCCAACGCAATCCTTCAGAAATTGAATTAGCCGCAGCATTAGAAGTTCCACCAGAACAGTTACGTCAATTACAACAGTTACGGCGCAAGGCTTTATCTCTAAATCATCGAGTCGGGAAAGAGGAAGATACAGAATTAGTCGATCTTCTAGAAGACAACGACGCTCAATCTCCCGAACAACAGATGAGCGAAACCATGATGAGACAGGAAATATGGGATGTTTTGGGTGATGTTCTAACTCCCAGGGAAAAAGACGTAATTTCTCTGCGTTACGGGTTAACGACGAGCGAACCTTGTACTTTGGAGGAAGTCGGTTGTTTATTCAATCTCTCCCGTGAGAGAGTTAGACAAATTCAAAGTAAAGCCATGCGGAAATTGCGCCGTCCTCACATTGCTAAACGCTTGAAAGGATGGCTGTTATAATTTTGTCGCGCAAAGACGCAAAGGCGCAAAGCGTTGCTGAGGACTAGTAGCTTGTTGCTAAGCATTGCGTACGTGAGATCTCCTTGAGACTCGGATCGCCCGTGAAGATACTCTTTATTCCTTTGCGCCTTTGCGTCTTTGCGCGACATTCTCTTTCAATCGGCTCCAATTGCTACCATTTCTGTAGGGTGCGACACGTGCATTGCACCCTCCAAAGCACGAATCACGAAATATGAACTATGGCGATCGCCTCACTTCGCGCTACGAAATTCAACAACAATTGGCAAAAAAAGCCGGACGCAAAACGCTGTTAGGGCGGGATTTAGAAACTCAACAATTAGTTGTTATCAAACTCCTCTCCTTTGGGATAGATTTTGAGTGGGAAGCGTTGAAATTATTTGAACGGGAAGCAGAAACTTTAAAAGCTTTATCTCATCCTGCTATTCCCAAATATTTAGATTTTTTTGAATTCGATACACCCTACAGTAAAGGGTTTGTTCTGGTACAGTCTTATGTAGAAGGGAAATCTTTAGAAACAGAACTCAAAGCTGGACGGACTTTTAGCGAGGCGGAAGTTAAACGATTAGCTAAATCAGTACTAGAAATTTTGATTTACCTCCACGGACAAAAACCACCCGTCATTCACCGCGATCTGAAACCTAGCAATATTTTGCTTGGGGATCGCATCGAGCAAATATATTTAGTCGATTTCGGTTCCGTCCAAACTCTAGCTTCCAAGGAAGGCGGAACGATGACAGTCGTGGGGACGTACGGTTATATGCCTCCCGAACAATTTGGCGATCGCGCCGTTCCCGCCTCCGATTTATACAGCTTAGGTACAACTTTAATTTACTTGGTTACGGGGACTCATCCCGCCGATCTACCACACAAAAACGGACACATTCAATTTGAATCGTTGGCAAATTTGAGTCCTGAATTTACCCGCTGGTTGAAGTGGATGACTGAACCAAACTTAGATCGGCGTTTGAGTTCGACTCGGGAAGCGTTGGCAGCGTTAGAACAACCTGTAAATATCGTACCGATAATTTCGCAACCGTTTGGGAGTAAAATTAAATTACATCAAGATGCCAATTCTGTAGAAATTTTACTTCCTAGCAAAGGTTTTAGTCCTGAAATTGTCTCTTTAAGCTTATTTGCGATCGCCTGGAATTCGTTTTTAGTATTTTGGCTAGCCTCGGCTCTCATCACAGCACCAATGGGAATGAATCTTTTCTTTGCCTTATTTTCACTCCCTTTTTTGGGTGCGGGTGCGAGTATGGTCTGGCGAATATTATCAGCTTTATTTGGGAAAGTCCGAATTACTCTAGATCCTCAACAAATAACCCGCAGTTACGAAATGTTCGGCTTTCGATTTAAACAGCCACGCCATCAACTGCCGAGACAAGAAATTGAAAAACTGGCGATCGCCTCTTTTGGCAATGTCTCCCGCTTGACAATTTGGGCGGGAACCAGAAAATACGAACTGGGTAACGATGGTTCCATCTCTCCCTCTGAAATTGATTGGTTAGCCCAAGAACTCAGCACGTGGTTGGGAATACCAATTACAAAACAGTAGCGATCGCATTTCTTAACTACTCCCTGCTCGTGCGCTCCCTATTACGAAGTTATCGCATCCCATCTATGATTAATAAGAAAGAAGGTTGCAGGAGAATTTTATGTTTGGTCTAGGATGGGCGGAAGTCGGAGTCATCTTCATCATTGCAATTTTGATTTTTGGTCCCAAGAAAATTCCCGAACTTGGTAGTTCCCTCGGTAAAACACTACGCGGCTTCAAAGAAGAACTGAAAAATCCCCAGGAAGATCGCCCTGAATCGGAAGAAAGAGAATAGGAAGAAAGCAGTCTAATAAAACTAATAAAAAGTAGTTTACGCTACTTGTAGACATATCTTGAGGTTCTCTATGGTGAGAAAGAATGTATCCTCTGGTTCTCCTTATGAAAAGTCTATTGGTTTTTCGAGAGCATCGCGGATCGGACACTTCATCTCAGTAGCAGGAACAGCACCAATTTCGTCCAATGGTTCTACAGCTTTTCCAGGTGACATGTACAGTCAGACAAAATGCTGCTTGGAAATCATTCAAAATGCGATCGAGGAGGCTGGAGGTAGCTTAGGCAACGTGATTCGCACAAGGGTCATGCTGACAGACATTTCTCTATGGGAAGAGGCTGCAAAAGCACATGGAGAATTTTTTAAAAATATTTGTCCTGCTTGTACCTTTGTAGAGGTATCAAAATTGATAAAGGAAGATTGGTTAGTGGAAATTGAAGCTGATTGCGTAGTTGAATAAAGTCAAAAGTTAAAAGTCAAAGGAGACAGAAGACAGGAGGTAGGAGTTATGACTCTCCACTCACTACACCCGCATCGTTCGCACCATGCACCACCCAATTACCAATTACCCATTACCCATTACCTAAATCTGATTCACCGACGACACGATCCCCGTTGTATTATCTTGCGCCGCCACGCTGGGAGGCTGGAGGGAATTATCGCTCAAGGGGTTACGGGCTTCAATTAAGCTAATGGCACGGCTGACGCTTTCTGGGAGGATCGCAACCAAACTACCGTTGGAAGCAGTGTCTAAACCTGTATTGATTGCTGTCGTCTCATCTAAGACGATCTCGTAACGACAATCGGACTTGACTTGCATAATTCCTTTGGAAATTAACTCAGCTGCGTCTCCCCTGGGGCGACCTCTGTTATCGTCGTCTTCTTTAATAATGATGCGATCGAAAATTTCTGCGGAAAGCCTACCCAACATAATAAAATCTTCGTCACGGCGATCGCCAGGACCGCCGATAACACCAATTCTTTCTCCTGCCGTCCAGTTGCGAATGAATCCCCCTAACGCCTCGTAGCTGTGCGGATTGTGAGCGTAGTCTACCAAGGCATGGTATTCACCCAGATTGAATAAGTTCATCCGTCCTGGAGTCTGGCTGCTAGAAGCGCGGAAGGAATTTAACCCTATACGGATCTGTTCGATCTGTACGCCGTAGGCATAAGCTGCCAAACTAGCAGCTAAAGCGTTGGCAATCATAAACGGTGCGCGTCCGCCCATAGTTAAGGGTACGTTTTCCGCCCGTTCGATCCGCAGCGTCCAATCTCCCTGCAAAATTGAGAGGTAGCCGTTTTCATACACCGCTGCCAATCCCCCCTGTTGGGTATGCTCCCGCACTAAAGGGTTGTCTGGAGACATGGAAAACCAAGCTAGCTTAGACTTGACGCGATCGCGCATTTGTGATGTGAGCGGATCGTCGGCGTTGAGGACGGCATAACCATTTGGCTGCACGGCTTCCGCCACCACGCTCTTGAGGTGTGCCATTTGTTCGAGCGTGTCAATATCGCCAATTCCTAAATGATCGGCAGCCACATTCAACACCACCCCGATATCGCTAGCATCAAAAGCCAGTCCCGATCGCAAAATTCCTCCCCGCGCCGACTCCAGTACGGCAACTTCCACCGTGGGGTCTTGTAAAATCAACTGGGCGCTTTGGGGACCAGTATTATCTCCTGGTTCTACCAAATAATCGCCGATATACGTGCCATCAGTTGTGGTGTAACCGACAACCTTGCCACTCTGTTTAATCAGGTGTGCCGTCAAGCGCGTAGTGGTTGTTTTACCATTCGTTCCCGTCAGGGCAATAATTGGAATTCGGCTGGGCGTACCTGGGGGAAACAACATATCTAATACTGCCCCAGCAACGTTACGAGGAATACCGCGACTGGGAGCAACGTGCATCCTAAAGCCTGGAGCCGCATTCACTTCTACAATTACACCTTCAGTCTCCCGCAACGGACGGCTGATATCAGAGGTGACAATATCGATCCCCGTGATATCTAAGCCGACAATTTTCGCAACTCGCTGCGCTAACCAAGCATTTTCTGGGTGGATATCATCGGTACGGTCTACAGCGATCCCACCCGTACTCAAGTTGGCTGTTGCCCGCAAGTAGCAAACTTCGCCCTCTGTTAATACCGTATCTAAGGTATACCCTTGGCGTTCGAGCAATTGGAAACTGGTGCGATCGAGTTGAATTTTGGTCAGAACGTTATCGTGTCCCT
Source organism: Chroococcidiopsis sp. [FACHB-1243] (assembly GCF_014696895.1). Lineage (NCBI taxonomy): Bacteria > Bacillati > Cyanobacteriota > Cyanophyceae > Chroococcidiopsidales > Chroococcidiopsidaceae > Chroococcidiopsis > Chroococcidiopsis sp. [FACHB-1243]. Next base: position 9,309 of record NZ_JACJQX010000017.1, read on the forward strand.
CACCTCGATTCGGGTCTTGGTTCGTTTCTTCAATTAACTGTTCGATCGTACTCTCACCATCACCGACAACGTGAGCGGGGACGCGCTCGGCAACGGCAACCACCTTGCCGTCTACGACTAATACGCGATGATCGCGCCCGACGTAGTAACGCTCGATAATAACAGCGCGAGAAACTTCTTTCGCAGCATCGTAGGCGGCTTCAGCTTCTTCCCAGGTTCTAATATCTATCGTGATCCCCCTTCCGTGGTTGCCATCCAAGGGTTTAATCACAATTGGATAACCGCCAACAGAGGCGATCGCATCTTCTAATTCATCTAAATAGCTAATTGTCGTCCCTTGGGGAACGGGTACGCCTGCATTGCCTAAAATCCGTTTCGTACTTTCCTTATCACAGGCAAGTTCTACACCCAAAATTCCCGTGCGATCGCTCATGGTAGCTTGCACCCGCTTTTGATTCGCACCGTAACCCAACTGAATCAAAAACCGCGCCCCTAAATTCATCCAGGGAATGCCCTTGGCTGCTGCCTCTTCTATAATCGCTTCCGTACTCGGTCCTAGCGCCGCATCCCGATACAGTTCCTTGAGATCCTGCAAATCCTGATCTAACTCAGCTTGGGGATATCTTCCTTGCTCCACAATACTTTGGCACATCCGCACGGCAGCCCTTCCCGCATAGCGTCCTGCCTGCTCGTCTTCATAGTCGAACACCACCTGATAAACCCCTGGCGTTGAGGTTTCCCGCGTCCGTCCAAAGCCGACTGACATTCCCGCCAGTTCTTGTAACTCTAAAGCGACATGCTCCACCACATGCCCCATCATCGTGCCTTCCCGCACCCGCATTAGGAAGCCACCGCGACACCCAGGAGAGCAGAAATGCGATTCTAAACTCGGCAGAGTTTCGACCAGTCCTTCATAGAAGCCTGGGATTTGATTCGTTGGTTGCTCGGCTAACTCTTCTAAATCGAACCGCATCAAGATCAGCTTATGTCGGCGAATGCTCCAATAGTTGGGACCGCGTAAAGTCTGGATTTTCAGAATTCTCATGGGATTGGGAAATGGGGGGTGCAACCAATTAACTAGTGTCTCGCTCAAGACTTAGCGACAACTGTATCGAAAATCACATTTTCACTGAAAATCAAAAATGCAACTCATATTCTTCCCAATGAAAGAATATAATTCCGAATTCCGAATTCCGAATTCTACTGAGGTAGTCTTTGCACGGGAGCCAGAACGATCCGTTTTTGTAAATGATAGCGATCGCCATAACTCAAAATATGTACTCGCAGGTTATGCAAACTTAAAGGCTCGGCAGCACCAATATCGGCATGGTTAGTGTAAGACATTTCCCCAGGATCGACAATCGTAACTGTACCTTTGCCCATCACCCTTAAAGTGCCATCTTTCTCGACCATAGCGCAAGTATCTTCATCGATCCCGATCCCCAGACGATCTGGATGACAGGCAACTGCACTGAGCAACCGTCCCATCCGATTGCGATTGTGAAAGTGCTGATCTACGATCGCGTCAGGAATGATCCCCAGACCGATCGCCATATCTACCAGCGCTCGATTTGGTGACTCGCCGCTACCACCACCAGCAATCATGTGATGTCCCATCACGGCAGCTCCCGCGCTCGTACCAGCTAAAGTCAGCTGTCCTCGTTGCACCCGCATCCGAATAATATCCATTGCTGGGGTATCTGCTAACACAGCACACAGCCGCAGTTGATCCCCACCGGTCAAAAAGACTCCCGTACAAGCAGCCAGACATGCCTGAACGTTTGGCTCCTCGCACTGTTGCCGTTCTCGGATATCCAAGACTTCGACTTTTTTAGCTCCCATTTCTTCAAAAATGCTAAGATAGCGTGCGCCAATAATTGTTGGTTCGCGAGAAGCAGAAGGAATAATAGCAATATGGGCATCTGTCGATCCGGCACGAGCAAAAAACGTGTGCAGGATTTCCCTTCCGTGAACCTTATCCTCTGCTCCACCGATCACCAAAATGGCTGTTTTTGTAGCTTGGGGAGTCCTCATTTCCAGCGATTGAGCCTCTAATTGCACCATTGTTTCTTTCCTTCTCGTCAACCTCATTCAAAGTCCGCTCCCGCGATCGCTTCAGTGCTGCAAAGCATTCAATCCGAGGTTGAGACCGTACCAATTGAATTTTTTTTACCCTGACCGCTCAGTAATTTGCCAGACGTGACAATATTTAAACATAATTTAAACAATAAGCAACACTTTTGTCATTCAGTGGTGCGCGATCGTATTTATATTCTCCTGACTCCTGACTCCTGGCTCCTGACTCCTTTCTTCTGACAACTGACAACTGATAATAGTCATTTTTCTGGTTGAGTTTTTGTGCGTTTTGATATAGTTACTCTCTTCCCCGACTTCTTTACCTCTCCTCTTAGCTCAGGATTGATGTGTAAAGCTTTGGCAAAAAAAATTGCTGAAGTAAATCTGGTCAATCCCCGCGACTTTACCACCGATAAGCATCGCAAGGTCGATGACGAACCCTACGGTGGTGGTGTAGGGATGTTGATGAAACCAGATCCGATTTTCGCTGCCGTTGAATCACTCCCAATTTTACCGCGTCGAGAAACGATATTAATGACTCCTCAAGGTCAACCTTTGAATCAATCGTTGCTCAAAGAATTAGCAGGTAACTGCGAGCAAATAGTCATTATCTGCGGGCATTATGAAGGGGTAGACGATCGCGTACTGCATCTAGTCACGCGAGAGATTTCTTTAGGTGATTTCGTATTAACTGGAGGAGAAATTCCCGCTTTAGCATTGATAAATGGAGTTATCCGGCTACAACCAGGAACGGTAGGAAAAACAGAGTCTCTTAAAGCCGAAAGTTTTGAGGCAGGGTTGTTAGATTATCCTCAATATACTCGTCCAGCAGAATTTCGCGGCTGGAAAGTTCCAGAAGTTTTACTTTCGGGCAACCATCAAGCGATCGCCCAGTGGCGCTACGAACAGCAAATTCAACGCACCCGCGAGCGTCGTCCCGATTTGTTAGAGGGAGTAGGGAGCGCTTCGGTGCAGGGAGCAGGGGAGCAGGGGAGCAGGGGAGCAGGGGGACAAGGGGGACAAGGGGGACAAGGTTGCTGAGGGAGCAAGACAAGTCACAAGTCACAAGTCACAAGTATTTCACGCAACTACCAACTACCAACTACCAACTACCCATCACCACTCTCTACTGATAACTGTCAACTGTCTAGTCTTTTTGCTGCAAATGCGATCGCCTCTTCTACAGTCGAAATTTTACCTTCGATTTGCGCCAGTTGAATCTGTAACAGCATTTCTCCAATCAGCGGACTAGGTGAGAGTTGGAGAGCTTTCATTAAGTCATTACCTGTCAGAATCGGGGTAGGATGGGCAACTGGATCTTTGGGGTTGAGATAGCGGTGAATGAGCGAAGAGAGTGAGTCTGTACTCGTTCCTTGTACGATAGCTAAAATTACAATCGCGGGAAAAACAACACCAGCAGCACGAAAGAAAAAGTATTGCTCTGCTAAAGTCATTTGTTCGGGCGATTTTGCTTGGAGTTGAGGTAATAGTTGTAAGACTGTAGTGACAGCTTTAATTTCTGAGCGACTGTAAGCTAATTTATCTAACTCTATTTCTGCTGTGGCTGAATTTGTAGAAACGAGACAAGTCAGTTTGGCAATTCCCAACCAGGGGGTTTTGATTGTATTTCGTACTGGTTGACTGAGTTCTCGAACTAACTGGGGAAATGATGATAAGCTAGCAGCGGCAAAGTTAACCTTGAGTAATCGCTCTATATGCGATCGCGTCAGACTCGGAAACCAAGGTGCAAGTAACCCATCTTCCCCAGCAGCTTCCAACCATACCGTACCGCGATCGCTATTCAGGAGATAGCCTAATTCTACTCGTACTCGTTCGGCTGCTACTCGTCCGATTAAAGGTGCAAGCTGACGAATTGTCGATCGCGTATTTGGTTCGAGAGTGAAATTTAACTGAGCAGCTTGACGATAACCTCTTAGCAACCGTAGCGGATCGTCTTGCAAATTTGCAGGCGATACCATCCGTAACAAGTGTTGCTGTAAGTCAGTATAACCCTGTAAAGGATCGATGAGTTCTTGGGTGTGAGGATTGTAGGCGATCGCATTAATTGTAAAATCTCGCCGTTGCAAGTCGGTTTCGAGCGCAGCACCTTCTTGTAAAGCAAAATCAACAGTAGCATTTTTAAACACAACTCTAGCAATCTGCCTTTGCGCGTCGAGTAAGACAAAACCAGCTTTGTAATGTTTGGCGATCGCCCTAGCTGTCTCAACCGCTTTTTCTGGTAAAACAAAATCTAAATCTAAATAATCTGAGTTTCTCCCGAGTAGGCGATCGCGGACTGCACCACCTACTAGGTACGATGGTTGAGGCAACCATTCCCAGTCAAAGGGCAGATTGGTAAATAATTGAGATAATAAAGAGGGAGACATCGCAACAAAAATCAACCCAGCAGTTGACTCACATCCAATTTGTATAAGCTAAATTAACAGAAAAGCCATTGGAGAAGGTTCTATGTGCATCTGCGTCAATTGCCATTACGTGGATCGCTGCATGACCTATCATGCAGTAGAACACCAACACCAGCAACCCCACTTGACCGAAAACCCAAGTTTTGAACCAGTCGAACCAAGCATTAACGTCAATATCCGTCCCAAAGAAGACTATATTGAAATGGAATGGGACGTAGTAGGTTGCCTCAGTTTCAAAGCCGAAATGGGTAAATGGTCAAAACTGCGCCCCGGCGAACTCGTACCGACATGAAGATGGTAATAGGTAATAGGTAATAGGTAATAGCAGAGAGTCAACAGTTGATGGAAACAAAAAATTAATCATGAACCACCAACTACCAATTACCAGTTACCAATTACCAATTACCAACTACGCCCTTGCCCTACACACGACAACACCAGAGTTAGGACTGGCAATAAGTAATTTTCAGGGAGATAGACGCGATCGCGTTTTACATTTGGGACGCGATCTGTCAAGTCTTTTGCACCAAAATTTAGCTGAATTTCTGCAACCTCAAACTTGGTCTGACTTGGCATTTATTGCTGTAGCTAGGGGACCAGGAGGCTTTACAGGAACGCGCATCGGCGTGGTAACGGCGCGGACGCTAGCACAACAACTCGATATTCCCCTATTTGCAATTTCAACTTTAGCCGCAGTCGCCTGGGGACATCGAGGCGAAAAACCTGTCGCCGTACAGATGCCAGCCCAGCGAGGACAGATATTTACAGCAATTTATCAATTAACCTCAGATCCTCAAAACTTAACTCCTCTATTAGCAGATACAGTCATGTCTCCCGAAGCATGGCAGCAAACTCTGGCTGATTTTTCAGCTCCTTGTCAACTGGTTTCTGCCGAGGGGAATTTAGGAGCTTCTGTTTCCCAAATTTTGGAATTAGCCGAACTCGAATGGCAGCAAGGCAAACGCCTCCACTGGTCGGCAGCATTACCTTTTTACGGACAGCATCCGGTAGCTTGAAAAGTCAAAAGTCAAAAGCTAAAAGTCAAAAAGCACTGGGTTCAGAATTCTCTCTTATTCTTTACTCCCTACTCCCTGCTCCCTTAGATCTTTCCAGCTAAATAACTATCTTTAGTCAGTTTCAAAATTATCGACATTAATTGACAGGGATTGATGGGTTTAGAGAGATGTATTTGAAAACCAGCAGCGATCGCGCGTTCGCGGTCTGATTCTCTGGCAAATCCAGTCAAGGCGATCGCTGGGGTATGAGTACCTAGTTTTATCTCCTGCATTCTAATTTGGTGAATCAGGGCATAACCATCTTCTCCTGGCATCCCCAGATCGCAAACCATAATATCTGGTTTGAACTGGGTAAAGGCAGCGATCGCTTCCGGTACTGAGCCAGCAACAACAATCTCAGCACCGTACTCCGTGAGAGCGACTGCCAATAATTCCAAAGTATCGGGTTCGTCATCAACCGCTAAAACTTTTCTCCCCACTAAGGGATATGGTTCTGATGTCTCCAACCAGAGATCGGCAGTAGAAGGCTGCCGATTTTGACTCAATTTTTGTTTTGGTAGTGGTAGCTGAATTGTGAAAGTTGCTCCCTGTCCAACTCCGTCGCTAGCAACACCAACTGTCCCACCGTGCATTTCGACGATGTGACGGACGATCGATAATCCCAGTCCCAACCCGCCACGCGCTCTGGTGCTAGAGCTATTTTCTTGCCGAAAACGATCGAATACATGCGGCAGAAACTCGGCACTAATGCCTTGACCGCGATCGATAATTTGAATTTGAGCCTGGCTGTCAATTTGAGCTTGGCTGTTAGAATCGTCAGCAACTAATGACAGGCAAATGTCAGCCTGTTGACCTTCATCAGAAAACTTAATTGCGTTACTCAGTAAATTCCAAAAGACTTGTTGCAATCGGTTAGAGTCAGCCAAAAGCAAAATTTGTTTTTCTATTTCTGCGTCTTCCCAATCAGGATCGACTGTAAACTTAAGTTGAATTCTTTTTGCATCAGCGATCGGCTGTACAGATTTAATTGTTGCAGCAATAATCGACGGTAGATAGACCGGAGCAAACTGAAGTTCGAGCATGCCTTGAACAATGCGGGAGACATCTAATAAATCTTCAATTAAATGTTGTTGCCATTTCGCATTGCGTTCGATCGCTTCTAATATTTCCCATTTGGTAGTCGTCGTAAATTTTCGCGTACGAAGTATTTGCGACCAACCAAGAATGGCATTGAGCGGTGCGCGTAGTTCGTGAGACACAACAGCTAAAAACTCATCTTTGATCCGATTTGCTGCTGTTAAACTTTCGGCTTGTTGTCTTAGGGTATCTTCCATCTGCTTCGTGGAAGTAATATCTGTATGGGAACCAACCATGCGGATTGCGGCTCCAGTTTCATCCCACGAGACTTTGCCGCGAGACAAAATCCATTTGTAAGTGCCATCTTTACAGCGCAGGCGATGTTCTGTGCGGTAAAATTCAGTTTGTCGGGCAAGATGCTCTTGTAGCGATCGCATCACCGATGCCACATCGTCTGGATGCACGCGGTTCGCCCATTCTTCAAAGCGATTGTCAATCTCATTTTCGGCATAACCCAGCATTGCTTTCCAACGGGCTGAAAGAAAAGCTGTATGATTTTTAATATCCCAGTCCCAGAGTCCGTCATTAGCACCATCTAGTGCTAAGTGCCAGCGAGCTTCACTTTCTTCGAGTTCTAACTGAATGCGTTGGCGTTCTCGCCTAGAACCAGCCTCTTCAATCTCTCGTTCAATCGCGGGGACTAGACGCGCCAAGTTCCCTTTCATAATGTAGTCGTGCGCCCCGGCTTTCATGGCTGCGACAGCAGTTTCTTCACCAATGTTGCCAGAAACGATAATAAATGGAATATCTAGAGCTTTAGCTTGCAATAAGCGCAAAGCAGCAGTAGCATTAAATTTTGGTAACGAATAATCGGCTAGAATGATATCCCACTGTTGGCGATCTAGGGCGCTCGACATTGCCTCTGGAGTTTCTACCCTCAGCCACTCTACATCGCAGTTATGGCGTTCTAGATGACACACCAACAACTCAGCATCATCTTCTGAGTCTTCAACTAGTAAGATACGTAGAGGTTTACTCACGGTATGAGTTACATAGCGGGAATTCATTTAAGTGGAGCCAGTATAACCCAAGCTGTCGAGAAGCTACCAAAAAATCCGTAAAGTTTACAGGTTTGCGCACGTAGCTATTGCAACCTAATTCGTAGCTGTTAATCATATCTTCCTGTTCGTTGGAAGTTGTCAGTACGACAACGGGAAGAGAACGAGTTTTTGCATCAGCTCGTAAACGGCGTATAACTTCTAAACCACTTACCTTCGGTAGATTTAAGTCTAGCAGTACTAAGGTTGGTTGCTGTTTGGAGTGGCGATCGCTATATTTACCAGTATGAAATAAGTAGTCTAGTACCTCAGCTCCATCGCGGACAACATCAATTTCATACTCTAAACCACTGCGCTCAAATGCCATCAGCGTTAGTTCTTCATCATCGCGATTATCTTCTACTAGTAAAATCAGTTTTTTAGACATTTCTTATCAGTTAAGAAAGGAAGCAGGGAGCGATCGAGCAGGGGAGAATAACAACCAATTACCAATTACCATTACCGTAATGTAAAGAAAAATGTTGTCTCTCGCTCCAAAGTACTTTCTGCCCAAATTTGCCCTCCGTGACGTAGAACGATCCGCTTGACTGTAGCCAATCCAATGCCATTCCCAGGAAATTCATCTTCTGAATGGAGGCGTTGAAAGGCAACAAACAATCTAGCAACATATGCCATGTCGAAGCCAGCACCATTATCACTAATAAAATAAACATCAGAGGAATTAAAAGAAGATAAAGAGCGTTCTGTAAAGAATTTGAGCTGTTTTGATGAAAGCTTGCCAAATTCAATTCGAGCAGATTTTGTGCGCGAGGTAAATTTCCAAGCGTTGTTGAGTAAATTCTCAAATAAAACTCGAATGAGTTGTGGATCTACTAGTGCGGTGATATCAGGAGCGATCGCAAATTCTACGGCTCGTTCTGGTTGTGCCTGTTGTAATTCTGAAGCGATATTGCGTACCACTGCGCTCAAATCGAGATTTTGTAACCGCATTTCGCTGCGCGTCACCCGCGATAAGTGAAGCAATTCTTCAATCAGTTCTCCCATTCTTTGACTAGCAGCACGAATACGTTGCAGATAGTGCTTTCCCTTTTCGTCTAAGTTGGTACAGCGTTCTAGTAAAGCTAGACTGAAACCGTCAATACTGCGTAGTGGGGCGCGAAGATCGTGGGAGACAGAATAGGAAAAGGCTTCTAGTTCTTTATTCGCAGCTTCTAATTGTGCCGTGCGCTTGGCTACGCGCTGTTCTAAATTTTGATTGAGTTCTTGTAAAAGTGCCTGTTCCTGCTGGCGCTGTGTAATGTCTTGCAAATAGACTGATAAACCGTTCGCCGCCGGATAAACTCGAACCCCTAACCATTTGTCAAGTGGTGCAAAGAATTCTTCAAATTGAACGGTAACTTGCTCGGTTGCAGCTCGGCGATATTCGCGCTCGAAAACAGTTCCTACAATTTCGGGAAATTCAAACCAAATGTGACGATTGAGTAATTCATCTGGCGATCGCTGCAATAATTTTTCTGCTTGAGGATTAATGTAAGTAAATTGCCAGTCGTGATTGAGCGCAAAAAATGCATCAGATATACTTTCTAGCAGTTCGGTGACTTCTTGACGAGCCTTTTGTTCGCGTCCCAATAATTCATCCAGTTGTTGATTGGCGTGTAACAACTCAGTTGTGCGTTCTGCAACCGCATTTTCTAAGTTACCTTTTGCGTGTGCTAGCTCGGCGATCGCTTTTGCCAATTGGCTTTGAGTCTGAGCCAGCAGCAACGGACCATCAATCAGTAGCGAATACTGTCGGCGCAGTGCAAAGTAAATGACAGCAATACTAGCAGTCAGCAAGTCCACAACAACTTGCACCTGCATTGTCAGTTGGACAAGTCGTGGATTGACAATTCCACCTACAACATGGACAGAGTGACCCACAGCACAGGTGAAAAAGATAATAACAGTTGCTAGAACGAGTGGGTTCTTGAGTAAATGCTCTTGTCCGCGTCGGAGTCCCTGAAAGATCAGGAAGGATATTGCGAAGTAGCAAACTGCAATGACACTATTTGCACCCAACAACAGACTACTAAGCATAAGCAAGAAAAGCTGGAAAGGATATTAAGGAATAATCCAGCTTAATCCACGTTGACAGTTATCAGGGAGCAGGGAGCAGGGAGCAGGGAGTAGGGAGCAGTGACCCGTTAATTCTCGACTTACGACTTACGACTTACGACTTGATTTTGTCTCCCATTTCCTCTTACCGTCTGACACTACGAGGATCGAGAGCATCGCGCAAGCCATCTCCTAATAAATTAAACGCTAGCACTGTAACAATAATTAATATCGCGGGAGGCCAAACCAACCAAGGTTGTAGCACTAAAATTGAGGCATTTGTTGCTAAAGAGAGCAAATTGCCCCAAGATGGATCGGGTTGCTGAATGCCCAAACCGATTAGACTTAATACCGATTCTGCCGCAATGAACCCAGGTACGGATAGAGTTGCTGAGATGATGATATACGTTGCCGTTTGAGGCAGAACGTGACGGATGATGATGTAGAAAGGATCGCCGCCCATAGCTTTAGCTGCTTGGACGAATTCTCGCTCTTTAATCGATAGAACTTGTCCGCGAATGACTCGCGCCAGTCCAGACCAACTGATAAAAGAAGTAATTAAAACAATCAGCATAAATCGCTGGGAGCTACTTAGTCCTGGTGGTAAAACTGCTGCCAAAGCAACCAATAGATAAAGACCAGGAATCGTCATTAATACTTCTACAAGACGCATGATGATGCTATCGATCCAGCCACCAAAATAGCCAGAAATACCACCGACAATCATGCCGAGGGGAAAAGAGATAGCGACTCCGATTAAACCAACGCTGAGGCTAACGCGCCCCCCATGTAGCAGGCGGCTAAATTGATCGCGTCCCTGTTCGTCAGTTCCCAACAAGTTAAATTTAGCCCCGGTCGTACCAAATAAATGTAGGTTAACGGGAATGCCGCTAAAAACTTCCACTTCTTCAAAATTATTGCCCAGTGGTAAGCTGAGACGAAACAGTTGGTAGCGATCGCCTGTAACAAATAAGCGGAACCAAGCAGGCTTAGTCCGGTCTACAATCAGTTGGCGATCGCCTGTATTTAAATCTGTCTTACCTTGAGTCGTAGGGTAAACGTGGGGTCCAACAAATTGCCCCTGTGTATTCTGCCAATAAATTTGTGTGGGTGGCAGCAGGGAACCATTAGCTTGAGACTCATAAGGGTCGTAGGGTGCGACAAAATCAGCAGCGAAAACTGCAATGTAAAAAATGAGTAGCAGAATCGCCCCAAAGCGGGCGAGGGGATTCTTTTTAAGTCTTTGCCACCAGTTCATGATTGGGGAGGAGAGTAGGGGCGCACAGCCGTGCGCCTTTGTAGCCAGTTAAGTCTGTATTTTAAGCTAAATACAAAATTTCACCCTATTCCACATCTTTAATCCGAGTTTTCCGTTCCAAAATTTCCTTCAATACCAACGTCACTACAGCCAACAGTGCTAACAGTACAGCAGCAGAGTAGGCAGCTTCGGTTTCATACTGTTTGTAAGCATCTTCAACAAATAGCGGTAAACTTTGGGTTTTTCCCGAAATATTTCCCGAAACCACCGAGACAGCGCCAAATTCACCCATAGCTCTAGCATTGGTCAAAATTAAGCCGTAAAGTAAACCCCATCGGATATTAGGCAAGGTGACGCGCCAAAAGATCTGCCAGTCGTTTGCGCCTAAAGTCTTGGCAGCTTCTTCTTGATCTGACCCTAATTCCTCCAATACGGGAATGACTTCGCGGGCAACAAACGGCATACTCACAAATGCTGTAGCTAGTACCATACCTGGAAAGGCAAAGATAACATTCAGCCCACGATCTTGTAACCATCCACCAAACCATCCTTGTCGTCCGTAGAGGAGGACAAGCATTAATCCTGCAACTACAGGCGAGATTGAAAAGGGCAGATCGATCAAACTTAAAACAAAGGCACGACCTGGAAATCGATGACGAGTCAGCGCCCAAGCCGCACATAGCCCAAAAACTGTATTGAGCGGGAGGGCGATCGCGGCTAACATTACGGTTAATTGGACGGCATGGAGAAACTCCGGTCGAGTCAGGTTAGCCAAAAATGGACCAACTCCTTTGCTAAAAGCTTGGATGAAGACGTTTAATGCGGGGATGTAAAGTACTAGACTGACATAGGCGATCGCTACGACAATCAAAATGGCTGGAATCCAACTCTTTTGTTCGCTAGGCGCAGCTTTGCTGTTCTTCACCCCAGAATTCATATCTTTCCTAGTCGTCATACCGTCTTCCCCAAGCCTGCAAAAGATTAATCAACAGCAGCAACACTAGTGAAATCAGCAGCAACACCGTACCGATGACAGTTGCACCAGAGTAATCATATTGCTCTAAGCGCTGAAAAATCAGTACGGGTGCAATTAAATCTTTAAAAGGCGTGTTGGAGGAGATAATTACGGTTGAGCCATACTCTCCCACAGCACGGGAGAAACCCAAAGCCACACCAGTCAAAATTGCTGGAAATAGAGGGGGTAAAATCACTCGCACAAAAGTTTGCCATTGATTCGCGCCCAAACTCCAAGCAGCTTCTTCAATCTCGCGCTCCATTTCTTGCATTACGGGTTGCACTGTCCGTACTACAAAAGGCAGCGAAATAAAAATCATGGCTACCCATACGCCTAGACGGGTGAAGGATACCTTAATCCCTAATGGGGCAAGCAAAGAGCCAATCCAGCCATTATTGCTATAAACTGTTGCCAGCGTTAGCCCCGCAACTGAAGTTGGTAAGGCAAAGGGCAAATCGATCGAAGCGTCAATTAATCGTTTCAAGGGAAATTTGTAGCGCACCAACACCCAAGCAATCAGAGTGCCAAAAAGACCATTCATCAACGCCGCCAAGATTGATGTCACAAATGTGACGTTGTATGTTGCCAGCGCCACGGGACTAGTAGCAATGCGCCAAAAGTTAACCGGACCTTCGGTACTCGCTTTGAGGAACATTGCTGTAATGGGGACAAAGAGCATAACAGTGAGATATCCCAGCGTAATGCGCCACGTCCAAGGCATATGAAACAACCATTGCCGCAACTTTTGAGCTACTGAATTGCGATCGCTAAATCGAGATGCAGGAGATATTGCCATCTGTAGGGATTAAGGGTGAGAGGGGGAGACGAGGGGGACAAGGAAGCAGGGGAGAAGAGAGAGTCGCGGAGCGGAGGGGGCAATTCCAAGTCGCTATGCTCGCAGTCGCTATGCTCGCAAGCCACGCACCACTTTCTCACCAGCAACCAATTACCAATTACCAATTACCAATTACCAATTACCAATCACCGATTAATTTTGGCTTGAATTTGGTCGAAAACTGCCCCATCCTCAAAGAACTTCGCTTGGACTGCGTTCCATCCCCCAAAGTCCTTCACCGATCCGAGATTTTGTACTTTGGGATATTTATCAGTATTTTCCTTGGTTTGAGCTACTGTCTCATCCACGGGTCGAAATCCGACTTTGGCAAACTCTTGCTGCGCTTCGGGTGTAAACAAATACTTGACAAAAGCTTCGGCGACTTCGCGAGTCCCGTGCTTGTCTACATTTTTATCCACTACGGCGATGGGGTTATCGATGGAGATATTGACATCGGGAATAATATAAGCAACGTTCTCGCCGCCTCTTTGCTGTGCTAGAAGAATTTCGTTTTCATAGTTAATCAGAGCATCTCCCTGTCCTTGCTTGAAAAAGACATCAGTGGCTTCTCGTGCATCTTTAGTTAAAACTGGCACGTTACCATATACTTTGCTCACGAAGTCGAGTGCTTTGTCTTCACTCCCGCCAGTTTTAACCACTGAATTCCACAAGGCGAGGAAATTCCAACGGGCAATGCCAGAAGTCTTCGGATCGGCTGTAATCAGGCTAACTCCATCTTTCGCCAAATCTGCCCAAGTCTTAATACCTTTGGGGTTATCTGGACGAGTCACTAATGCGGCAACAGATTTAGAGACAATGGCATTATCGGGGACTTCTTTTTCCCATCCTGGCTCGATCAGTCCTGCTTTTTCGATCCTGCTCGTGTCGAGGGCAAGAGCTAAGTGAACGATATCTGCTTCCAAACCATCAATCACGGCGCGAGTTTGGGAACCAGAACCACCATAGCTCGTTTTGAAGGTGACGTTCTGATTGTGTTCTTGCTTCCACTGCTCGGTAAATTTGGGAATAATCGCATCGTGTGCGGCTTTGGTGACGGCAAAGGAAACGAGGGTGAGTTCCACATCCTGTTTGTTTGCAGCTACAGGATTGGCAGCCGGATTTTGAGTTGCCGCATTATCTCCACTACAAGCGGCGATCGCCACGCTCAAGCTCACCCCAACTAAAAACAGCGATACTAAACTTTTTAACGAATTCCACCTGAGTCTACCAAGCTGCTCAACCGCCTGCTGCCATTGCTTCCAGGTCTGCTGCCACCACCTCATGTCATTGTCTCCTAATAATCTACGAATCTTTGGTAGAACTACCGTATTTAATCTGTCTGGTCATAGATATTACAGAGTCAAAGTGAAAAAAGCAAGAAAAATCCTCGTTCTCCGAGCGAGAATGAGGAGTTTATGGAAAATGGATAAATATCTGGATGGGATTGCCAATAGCTAACAGTCGATTTACGGATCGTGACCTAAAAATGCTAAGGGCTAGTGCAACCAATGCCCTAGCCCTCAGTTTCTAATTTTATAGCTCTTTCTAATCGTTATCCCATTGTTCTCTACCGATCAAATCGCCGATGCGATCGCGTAGCAAGAAATCACATTGCTCTAATTCGCACTCTATGCAAACCCATTCCCGTGCTGGAATGTACTGACACAGAGTATAGATTGGCTGCTGGCGGCTAACCAATCCTTTTTGTACCAGCTGACGGGCTTCATCTTGGATTACGTCCAAAGAGTATCGGATTGGTGGCACCGTATTTACACTCATAGTTTTAACCTAAGTTTCGATCGGGGTATCAGATGTGTTGTTCTCTCAAGGTGGCAGATGGGTAAATAATTAATTGAAGTTGAAAATTTTGTAGTTGACTATACTGAAATTATCCCTATTTTGACGTTATATCATTCAACTATATATTAACAAATATTGAGACAGTCAACAAATCTTGACAAAATGTTCGCCACCTGTCTATGCTTGAACTTTTTCAAGAGCTGGTGCATAGCCCTTTTAATCCTATATTTTTTGGTTTAGGAATGGGTTAAGGTTTTGTCATATCTAACTCAGGTGAGATAAAAGAGGAAAAAAAATCTATCTTAAGATAGAGAACTAAATCGACCTAGCAAACAACGCGGACAAGGAAACTGCCTGAGCTGTTGGCATTTGCCCGTAAGAGAAAGCATAAGGAATAGACGGTAGCATAGGCAGCAACTGCTGGAGGACATACGGACTACCGTAAACTACCAGTGCTTGAAGATTACCTGAAGCTAATAATTTCTTAACCCACACCTGTCCTACTTGGGCGATTCCAGCACTTCCGCGAAAAGGATTACCGCGAATGAACAGCTGGAGTAGAGTTGGGCAATCGTCATCAGTCTCAAAAACAACAGGGGTATGGCGATCGCAAAGCTGTGTTGTATAGCCGTGCTGAGTAGGGAGAGCGATCGCAGGTGCTTTGCGGTGCAAGAAATCGCATCCAAGCAACTCATCTACCACAATCAAATTCCTCAATTTTTTTGACTCTGAGGCAGATTGGGCTGGCATCAAAGGCACGTTGCCCCCTACAACCTGGGAAGTATTTAAAATCTCATTCACCACTGCAAATGCTTCCGGTTTAGCCAACTCAAAAATTGTCTCCCTTGTCTCCCCCCTCTCCCTTGTCTTTCTTCCCTGCTCCCTGCTACGCGGCTCCGATGGCGAGGAAACCTCGCCCTCTGCCCGCTTCCCTACTCTCTGCTCCCTATTTTCACCAACAACCTGCAACTTAGCCTTCCAGATCCGCTCTACAGAAGCGCGAATTCGCTCTTTGGAGATGCGTCCGGTTTCAACAGCAGTACAAACAGCTTGAATTGCGCCCTCAGGATCGACTGGCATCAGTAAAATATCTGCTCCAGCTTCCACTGCGAGTACAGGCGCTTCGTTGGCTCCATAGCGATTGGCGATCGCTCCCATTACCAAAGCATCTGTAACAATTAAACCCTCAAAACCCATGTTCTGACGTAGCTGTTGCGTTAAAATGTGCGATGAGAGGGTAGCTGGATGTTCGGTATCCCAACTGGGTATAAGTAAATGGGCGCTCATCACCGCATCTACCCCAGCCGCGATCGCCGCTTGGAAAGGTGGTAGTTCGATTTCTGCCAATCTTGCCGCAGAATGAGGAATGACTGGTAAATCTAAATGAGAATCAGCAGCCGTGTCCCCATGCCCAGGAAAATGCTTAGCTGCTGTGAGTACGGGATAAGATTTTGCCCCTTGAATATAGGCACTAGCTAGCTGGCTGACTATCGCTGGATTGTCGCCAAAGGAACGGACGTTAATCACAGGATTGTCAGGGTTGTTGTTGACATCTACTACAGGAGCAAGCACCCAGTTAATCCCAACCGCTAAGGCTTCTTGAGCGGTAATTGCTCCCATTCGAGCTGCATATGTTTGGGCGAGACTGAGGTTGTGGAATGCGATCGCCCCTATTGCCATTGGTGGAGGAAACCAAGTCGCACCAGCAAAACGCTGTCCTACCCCTTCCTCAATATCTGCGGCAATTAATAACGGAATTGCCGCCCAGGATTGCAATTGTTGCGTTTTTAAAGCGATTTCTGCCGCACTTCCACCCAATAGGATCGCACCACCTACACCTAGTTCTACCAACCGCTTGAGCTTATCTGTAGTTGGTTCCCAGCTAGGATAGAGAATCTGGTGGTCGAATAAGTATCCAGAAGCTCTAACCACGAGCATCTGAGCCACTAGTTCTGTCAAGGAAAGAGAATCGAGATTAGGTAGCGATCGCATCAAAAAGAGTAAAGGGTTAGGTTAATAGTTGAATGTTAACCGTCAACTGTCAACTGTCAACTACCAACTACCAACGAGCTATCACCGCCAAGTTGGAGTTGGGGTAATCGTACCATTAGGCATAGTTGTCGCTCTATATCTTGCCCCTCGTGAATTGACTAAATCCATAATTGCACCTCTGAGGTTAGCACCTTCTAGGTTAGCAGCCATTAAACCAGCACCAGTCAAGTTCGAGTTGACGAGAACAGCAGACTTGAGGTTTGCGCCGATCAGTAATGTCTCAAATAAATTAGCACTTGAAATATTTGCTGTCTCCAAATTTGCATCGCTTAAATCTGCACCTGCCAGAATAGAACGAGATAAGTTAGCACCTTGAAGATTGGCATTACGCAAGTTGGCTCTGCTGAGGTTTAAGTTATTCAAGGGTGCGTTACTTAAGTCACATCGAGGACAAGCATTTGTCCGTTTTAATTGTGCTAGGTCTTGGGGATTATAAGCCTGAGCTGAAGCCATGAAACAAAGAGGAGCCAGCAAAGTAACGGTAGCAAGAATCGAAATTTTCATTGTCTAGATAACTTAATAATCATGTGTTGATGATTTGTGGCTGCTGGAGCCAGGCATAATAATTCGCGCTCCCGACTCAAAATCAGAGCGCCTCAAATAGTTCGGTTTAACAGAGTTGCTCAGAAGCAAGACTCTAATTATAAGATTCCCAAATCTGCTCCTTTGTTTCCCTTTTTAGCCGTAGTAACTAGGTTCATTACCAGGTTTCCACTTAATATTGCATCCAACACTAGGCTTTTGCTCGGTTGGCACGGGACGCGAGGCAAGAATTGCATCAATAGCAGCTCGTAAATCTGCACCCGTTACAGGCTTACCATTACTAGGACGGCTATCATCTAACTGTCCGCGATAAACTAATTTTTGCCCTGCATCGAACAAAAAGAAATCTGGAGTGCAAGCAGCAGTATAAGCCTTAGCTATTTCCTGGCTCGCGTCATAGCATACGGGGAATGGCAAATCTAATTCCACTGCCATTGCTTTGAGCTTTTCGGGAGCGTCATCGGGGTAGTTGTGAATATCATTGGCACTAATAGCAACCATCCCTACATTCTGGTGATTGTAATCTTTACCGAGTTGTGCTAGCTCCGTTTTAACGTGTTTTACAAAAGGGCAATGCTGACAAATAAACATCACTAGCAAAGCCTGTTTGCCAGCAAATGTAGATAAAGCGATCGTGTCACCAGAAACAACATCTGGAAGTTGAAAATCTGGGGCAAGAGTCCCCAGTGGCAACATAGTAGAAGTGGTTAAAGCCATAACTAAGAACTCATAAGTTAAAATTCTCTATTACTCATTTTCTGGATGATAACCAATCGCTCTTAGAGAACAGTGGTTGTAAAGTACAGTAGTTTTCAAACAGATCGCTCAAATTAGCTCGGATTCAAGTCTCTAGATTTAAAATCTTACAGTAAAAGATATTACAAGATTTTAGTGTTGTGCAATTTCTGCGCCAGCACCTAATTCTACATAAAAAAGAAGTACATTCTCTTTAGAAGGCGATCGCGCACGAGTCAATCGTGGGTGACTTTTTATAGTGATGTTGGTTGCGCTTGAGGCTGATTTGGCGGCTGATTTTGGGGCTGTTGGGTGTTTTGCGGTTGCTGTTGTGCTTTCAGGGCTTCTTGAGCCGTCATCCCCTCACCGCCATTACCAAAAAACCAAATTGCTGATGCAGCCTCAGCACGGGTAACGGGTTTTTTCGGCTGTAACAATGTGGTGTATCCGAAAACCCTGCGAATATTCGACTGCTCTCCGTTTTGAAAATCTGCGATTACCGCACGTAAAGCTTTGGGATCGATCCGCGCTGCATCTTGGAATCCCCATGACTCTTTGACAGCCTCTAAGGAGGCGTTAGGCAAGGCTTGGCGGGTATCTAGAGGGACTTTCCAAAGAATCAACTGTTCCCGCGTTAACGGGGCATCAGGACGGAATAAAACCGCCGTTCCGTCTCCTGACAAGGAACTGGGAATTAAACCGGCTTCCGTGAGTCCCTGGATAACGGAGAAATCAGGATCGTTTCGCGGTACATCTCGAAATGCTGGTTGAGCTGCGGCTGATGCGGCTCGAATTTGTAGTGCTGGACGAGTGGCTTGAATGCGGTTATTAGCTTCAAACAACCATCGAGCAAATTCCCGGCGGCTGACGATCTTGCTGGGATTGAACTGGCGGACGGGATCGGCTTGGCTGCTTTTGGCGTTAGTTGGTTCCAGGGGCAAAACACCCAGAGCCGCCAGATCTGTAATATATTGTTGCAATTCTTGAGGGGCTTGGCTTAGGTCGTTGAAGCTTCGCTCGGCTGTGTCAGAAGTGACTGAGTTGCCTGTCTGTGTCTGAGCTGAGTTTTCCCCGCTGGTTTGGGGTGAGGGTGTAGGAGTGGCGGCTGTAGCTGGAGCATTTCGCTGATACTGAATGGTAAATTCCGTGCTAGCCGCAGGATCTATTCCAGGGTTCGGCTGGTTGGGTGTAGGAGTCGCATTAGGCGGAGGGGTAGATGTCGTTCTTGGCGCGATCGCAATTTTTACTAACAAGTCATCCCGCCGCGCCTCAATCGTAGTATTATTCGTTTCTCCCTCTGGCGGTGGATTGACAACTTGCCAATTATTCTTCTGAAACTCTTGTTGATAAAAGCTTTGTACGGCGTTGATCGGCGCAGTAGTCACCCAACGGGTTTCGTCCGGCTGCTGCGGCTCGTTTGCTGGTGTCACAGCTACAAGCTGGGTGTCGTAGCGGGAATCGTCAAAGGGAGGAATCTCTGAAGGAAAGTCGGCTGGTAGCTGGGCGATCGCCCCATTCGGCTGATTTTGCGGAGTTGAATCGGTGGATGGCGCAGAAGTGCCAGAATTGCTAAACGGTCGATTGGTCTCCAACTCAGGATCGGCAGCTAAAGTGCGCTCCAACTGCTGAGCGTTAGGACTGTTGGCGCAGGCAGTTACAGCAAGCAATAAGCAGGTTAAACTAGCTAATCGAGCGCTTTTTGAAAACAACACGGTTTTTCAGTATATGTACTAGTTTTACGCTAGCGTAGGACTGCCTAATATCTGTAATTCTACGCTCCTTAACATCTTAGCTATATGCAAAAACTAAAATAGATATTAAATTTAAGAGGAGGCTGATTTATAATCCGCTATGGCTACTTCTTTCACCTCCCACTAAGCGTTACCTGTTAGTTGCCCGTGCTGAAACAAGATTGCATGCAGGTTTCTTCTGAACAGCCGACCTCGACTGAAGCTAGGCTTCAACTACTGCTATTTGTAGATGAGCGTCCCAGTTCGCGACAGCAAATACAGCAAATTCGTCGTTATCTCAAGCAGCTACAAGCTGAGTATCCGTTTGAATTACAGATTGTCAATGTCGGAGAACAACCATATTTAGCAGAACACTTCAAATTGGTGGCTACGCCAGCTTTGATCAAGATTTATCCAGAACCAAGACAAATTCTGGCTGGAAGTAATTTGATCGAGCAACTGAGTAACTGGTGGCTGCGGTGGCAGCAATCAGCCGAGGCTCAGGCAAATTTGGTAGCAGAGTTAGCCGAAACCTCAACGAAACCGAAGGATTTAGAAAACTTAAACACCTCGGGCAATTACGGTACTTCCAATGTCGCCGCGATTCGTTCTGTAGCTGATTCGGTAGAAGTAATTCGGCTTTCTGATGAAGTATTTCGCCTCAAACGCGAGCAGGAGAGGTTATTGGAGCAGCTTCAGTTTAAAGATCGAATTATTGCAATGGTAGCGCACGACCTGCGCAATCCTCTGACTGCTGTGTCTATTGCTGTAGAAACTCTCGAAGCTCAATTTCTATCGACTAAAAAGGGGGGGTTTTCTGCATCGCCTGCTTTATTAACCCAGTTGTTCAAACAAGCCCGTAGCCAAGCTAAGATTATCGATCGCATGATTGCTAGTTTGTTACAGGTAACGCGGGGTTCTAGTGCTGAACTACAAATTCAACCCCACAAGCTAGATTTGATCGAGTTATACCAAGATGTAGAAGCACATATCCAAGACCGTGCTTTTACTAAATCGCAATCTATCCAAACCGATCTTCCTAACGATTTACCTGCGGTTTATGCCGACCGGGAAAGGGTAAGGCAAGTCTTGATCAATTTACTAGACAATGCGATGAAGTATACTCCCGAAGGAGGTACGATCCGCATTTCTTGCTTGCACCGCACAACGCAGAAGGTACAAGTCAGCGTTTGCGATACTGGACCTGGAATTCCTGAAGAAAATTACGATCGCATCTTTGAAGAGCGGTTTCGCCTCAAGCGCGATGAAGCTAAAGATGGTTATGGCATCGGTTTAGCTTTATGTCAACGGATTATTAGAGCGCACTACGGGCAAATTTGGGTAGACTCAGCCCCCAATGGAGGCAGTTGTTTCCATTTCACGCTGCCGGTTTATTCCTTGTAGTGAGTAGGGGCGCACACCTGTGCGCCTCTACTCATTATTTATAATCTTTTATTGCAGCAATAATCTGCACGTTAGCGGCAGGAAAATTGTATTGTTCAATTTCATCTAGAGTTACCCAACGGATCTCCGCACACTCGATCGGCTGAGGGACTCCACTTAAATAATGACAGTGGTGTACTGCTAGCGTTACGCGCAAATGAGAGTAGTCGTGTTCGATAGTGATGAGGCGATCGCCGACATCAACTTCTACCCCTAACTCTTCCATCAGTTCGCGCCTGATGCATTCTTCTACCGTCTCTCCTGGCTCCAATTTCCCACCGGGGAATTCCCACAATCCGCCCATTGCCCCCTCTGGGCGACGGCGATCGATTAAAATTTGTTGTTGAGCGTTCCACAGAACGCCCACGCCGATAGTTTTATGCGGAATTGAAATGGGTTTTGAAGTCATGAACGGTTTGTTTTACTTATTCCTGTGTCCCAATGACTTCCGTTGCTTCTAGGGACTTTTCAAACATCATGCGTTGTTCGGCATTGCGTAAGAAATAACCACTAATCATTGCTGAAGCAAGTAATCTACCCAAACTTTCACGGTTAGTTGTAATCGTTATCCCAAAGTTTTCCCCAGGTAAACTACCTAACATACCGATGATGTTACGCTCGATCATCTGGAATACTTCAGTAGAACTAGGCTTGGATAGCTGAGTAATATCCTCTGGACTCAGCGACTGGACGTATTGCCATAATGAATCGCTGTCCTTTGATTCTCCTGGGAAAAACTCGGAAACTTGATGTGATGAATCGTTCACTGATGACCTCCCTTACAGTTCGGTTGCCAAATTGTAACCGATCGACTTGCTGTTAGTGTTGTTTACAATTTAACCGACAAATAGCGTCTTTATGTAAATTTAATGTAACAGGTAGGCGCGGATATGATATGTGGCAAAACCGAACTGAATTTGGGGGGTTGTTGCTCCACGATGAGGATTATAGTTAATTGGTAATTGGGTGGTGAGTGAGGAGAATTCGGAATTCGGAATTCCGAATTCATTGCGAATTATGAATTGTGACTTGTCTTGCTTCCTCAGCCTCCTCAGCTGGGCGACTCTCTCTTCACTCCCTGCTCCCTAGCTAGCTAAATACTGGTCAAGGTCTGCTTTTCGCTTGCGGAGCTTGGTGAGGGCTTCGCGCTCGATTTGGCGTACCCGTTCGCGGCTAATATTGAGGCGATCGCCAATCTTGGCTAATGTCATTGCTTGTCCGTCAGCTAAGCCAAAGCGTAATGATAAAACCTCTCGCTGCTGCGGAGTCAAATCCGCCATCAGCTTCTCAATATCGGTAGATAAGCAGGATTCAGTCACGAATTCTTCTGGGGAGAGACTCGTATCTTCTAACAGTTCGCCCAATTCTGTATCTTGGTTGTCTCCTACCCGCAAATCTAACGATAGTGGTAATCTCGCTCTTTCTAAATACTCGCGTACCTGTTTGGGTGTGAGTTCTAGTGCTGTAGCTAACTCCACGATACTTGGGGCGCGTCCTAGATTTTGAGAGAGTTGACGCTGTGCTTTTTTGATTTTGTTTAATTTTTCTGTAATGTGAATCGGTAGGCGAATGGTTCGTCCTTTTTCGGCGATCGCCCGTGTGATTGCTTGCCGAATCCACCAATAAGCATAAGTAGAAAATCTATAACCTTTAGTCGGGTCAAACTTCTCTACACCCCGCTGCATCCCAATTGTCCCTTCTTGGATCAAATCCAATAAGTCTACGTTACGCTTAATGTACTTTTTAGCGACGGAGACGACTAGTCGCAGGTTAGCTTCTACCATTCTGCGCTTAGCAATTTCTCCTTCGGCGATCGCGGTAGATAAGGCTGTTTTATCTATTCGCGCTGCTTCACTCCACTCTTCTAGGGTTGGTTCGCGCCCCTGCTTTGCAACTAACTCTTCTTGGAGCGCGTACAGGGTGCTGAGTCGCTGCACTTGCTTGCCATATACAATCTCCTGCTCGTGGGTCAGTAATGGAACACGACCAATCTCACGCAAGTAAGTACGTACAAGGTCAGTGGTTGTCTGAGCGGTTTTCATGGCGCTAGGTTTCTTTATCAGTAGTAAGCAGCTGTGTGGAAATAAAAGAGTAACACTTATTTCACTACCAAGCCCTCTGCTGATGAGACAAGCTTTTTCTGTTACGTATCCAGACAGCAGAAGGCTATAGTGTTACAAGAATTGGACAACATCTAGTTGTTTGCAGAAATTTAATTTTAGAGCTGTCTCTACGGGTAGAGCAGCTTTACTACCCTCCAATCGGTCATTGGATCGCTTAAGATTAACATTCTACACTATTAATAATTGTAACATTTCTGAGAGGAAACTGCCACTGCCTGGATTTTCTGTCTCAGCTTGAGAGTTGAGTTAGCTCCACGACTCGCCCTCACAGGGCGATCGCACTCCAAAGTTAAACTGTTTCACGCACACAAAAGTTGCATTTTTTAGTCAAAGTTAACTAGTAATTTGACTAATGAATGCATCAGAGGAGACAAAAAACAGTAAATGTTTTAATATTTTGCGTTTTGAGTGACTCAGGTTGATGTAGGGAGCAGGGGACAAGGGGGACAAGGGGGACAAGGGAGCAGAAACAGAAACCTGGAATGTCCCTACGATTCGATCTTTAGCTAGCGATCGCTGCAACGGAAGTCATAAACAAAATCTTATAGAGAGAAAAGAGGGAGAGGAGAGAAAAGTTGCTTAGTTGCAAATTGCGAATTGCAGTTGCTCCCTCAGCTCCCTCAGCTCTCTTCTAGCTCCTCACTCCTACCTAGAGCCGTTCCCCATAAAACCTAGCGTTAGGCTGTCGTGGGCGAGGAAATGCCCTAAGTGATATGCTCTTTCTTCGGTTTCGAGTAGGATTTTCTCGTATAAGTAACGGGTAGCGCGATCGCCTAAACTTTCTGCTTGAGCGGCTTGACGACGGATCAACCCAATAATTGCCTGTTCTGCCGCTAGGTCGTGTTCTACCATTTGACGGCAAGCAAAAACACCGTCTGGTTCTGGCTCAAAGCAGCACATCTGGGCGAGTTGGCTAAAACTAGCTACGGGTACGCCACCCAATCCATCTAAACGTTCGCCAACATCGTGAACGTGTCCCTGGACTTCTTCATAGCTTTCGCTGAAATACTGGTGCAGCATATAGAATTCTGCACCTTCGACCACAAAATGATGTTTTTGGTATTGCAGGTACAAACCCTGAAAGCTAGCAAGAGCAATATTTAACCCTTCGCAAACAGGAGTGGTAACACTGCGATCGAGCAGAATAGGGTTGTCATATACCTGACCGAAGTTCCGTAAAATTGTTGCCTCAGACATGGTTCTCCTCTCTTTGCTGGTTGTGATGCTGTGATCGATAACTCGCTGCTACTTTCATTATCGCTCTCCAGTCAAGCTTTAAACAGCGCGATCGCTATGTATTTCAGTGCTTTTGACTGTTGAGACGACCCATTATTAAAGAAAATTTTTTGCAAATATCATGAGAATCATTTGCATTTAAGGTATGCTATTGGGTAAAGTTAAACTGTCGGCAACTAGCACGGCTAGTCACGGCAATCAGATGACAAAATGTAATTTGAGCATCGGAGGGTATGGGGTTGAAGCCGTTAGGTTGCGAACCGGAAGTTAGAGAAATTGTGGAAGTGAAATGGGCAGATAGATGGCAGGTGTATCAACGTTTACAAGAGTTAGAGATTCCTTGTTGGTGCGATGCCGGACAGCCATTAAAAGTTGAGATAGCCGATGCCACAACGGCAGTTCAATTGAATAGTGTTTTGAGACAATTCACTGCATCTCGCCAAGATTTGGTGTGGTGGTTAAAACAGTGCTGGTAAAACCGTAGATCGAGCATTGGTTGTCGTTCATCCGAAGGTGATAAAGCAATGAGTAGTCGCTTTGGTAAAGAAGTATCGGCTTTTAGCTTAGAGGGAAAATTTCTCAGTTTTGAATTAGAAGATGGCTATAAGCGTAAATATTTGCAAATTGGCACTTTAGAAGGTGAATATCGGGTCAAACTCCCCAAGTATCTGCGTTCACCTATGGAGTTAAACCTGAATTCAGGGGATGTAGTACAAATTTTTGGTGAGAGAAAGTTTGACTATAAAAAAGATTCGCTCAAATTGAAGGCAGAACGAGTGATCGTTATCGATCGCCAACCGTCAGTTATGACTCCTGCTACACCTGTTAAACGACAAACCAAAGCAAAAGCTAGTATTTTAGTCTGTCAGAAGTCTGATTGCGTGAAGCGGGGTGCAAACGGAGTTTGTAAAGCATTACAAGCATCTTTGAACGAGCGCGGTTTGGAAAATGAGGTAGAAATTAAGGCTACTGGTTGCCTCAAACAGTGCAAAGCTGGACCAAATGTCGTGGTGATGCCCGATAAAACTAGATATACCCACGTACAAACTAAGCAGGTTGCAGAATTGATTGACAAGCATTTCGATGTAGATGAAAATGCTCATAATGAGAATGTGCAGCAATTAGCATTAGTTGGCAATCGAATTTTTCCTGTTAGCTGAGAATTGTGCTAAATGAAAAGATTTACCAAGTAAATTTGACGAGGATCGCTACTGGAGTCTGGGAGAATTTATTACAAATTCTTGACAGATGGGAAATTGCTTTGGGATACAAAAATATACGTTTGTATGTTTGACAAAATGAAATAATAGTTAAATTATTGAACGAATCTTCAGGTAATGAATCCAGGTGTGGTTGCGGCGATCGCGTATGGGATTTTAGCCATAGTTGGCGGTGCGATTGGCTATAAGCAAGCTCAGAGTAAGGCTTCGCTAGTTTCTGGTACTGCTAGCGGTTTATTGCTGATTCTAGGAGGAGTTGCGCGATCTTTCGGTCAGGTCTGGGGTCTGGGGTTAGCTGCTATAGTTACAGTAATATTAGTTATTATTTTTACTTCTCGTCTGATAAAAACACGCAAATTCATGCCAGCAGGATTAATGACTGTTGTAGGTGTAACAGCATTGATAGTTATGTTGAAAAATTTGTAGAGACGCGATCTCGTGCATCTCTACATTAGTTTTGAGGTACATTTGGACAAAGTTAATTCTCTTCGCTAGGATCTGATTTATAGCGAATCTTCAGCATCAAAATCATTCCAGCAAAAATAAATGTTACGATGTTGGCGGCGATGATAGGAATATCGTGTACGTAGAAGCCGTAGACCAACCACAGAATTATTCCCGTACATAAAACGATGAGCATACTCCAAGAAAGATCGTGAGCTGATTTCGTCTTCCAGGTTTTGATCAACTGGGGTAAATATGCGATCGTTGTCAGGACTCCTGCAAATAGTCCCAGAGGGGTGATGAAATTAAAATCTTCCATGTTTATGCGTTCTAGTTACAATGTCCCCTACTATTCTCGCAGAATTCCGATCCCTGCTTCTCTTTCTATGTAATCGACTAAGCTAATAAAATCGTCTCGCGGATAGCACTTGCCACCGATCAGCTGAAATGCTAATTCACTCGATGGATTATCGGGATTCTCTAAAATATGGATTCCCCAGTAGTATAGTTGGTCGCTAGTACGAATGCAAACTTGTTCTGGATCGATACAATGAAACTTTGCATCGTTCTGACTAATATGTTTATAGACTGATAAGAATGACTCTTTTAAAATCTTGAATCGTCTAATTCCTGGGTCTCTAAAGTTATTAACTAAAACAAATAGGTGAGCGGCTTGATTAATACTTCTAATTTTTTGCACTGTATCTCGAATCACGATTCCATGTTTATTAATACCTAGAGGATTCAAAGTTGTAGGAATAATACAATAATCAAATTTCTCAATTAGTTCTCTTGGGTTGCGTTCTAAAGCAGGAGAACAATCACATATAACTATTTTGCAATCACGGGCGGCGTTTTCATCCCAATCTCTTGCATCGTAGACTTCAATAGTTGTACCCGTACCTTTACTATTAGGAACGTAAACCCCATCTCCTACTAATTTATGTAAGTTTTGTTCTGGATCTAAATCTACCAAAGCAACATTGAATCCTTGCAAGGCAAATGCTCCCGCCAAGTGCGCCGCAACTGTGGTTTTTCCTACTCCACCTTTACAAGTGAAAATACCAAAATAAATCTTGTCTTGTTTTGGTGGTTGGGGTGGAGGTGTACCATCGTCACCATTCACCCAAGTAATTTTATGTTCAGAAGCGATGCCACAGCGAATTCTCGAACCTTTTCCCCAAGATTTAATTAGGGCGCGAGCTGGTCCACTATAATCTTTTGTAGTAATGAAAATACCATAATTAAACTGACAAGCTGCTTGAGATTCAAGAAAGTCAACAAACTTCAAAATTTGCGGTGCGGCAACGTTATTTTTGAGCCACTTGACTTGGACAGCTGCCACAATATTGCTTTTACTGACAACTAAATCGTAACCTGCTTGGTTTTGTTCGGGAGTCACAACCGTCCACCCGTGTCTGTGAAAAATTCTGGCTACGTGCTGCTCGAAGTGAGTGAAATCCTGTATGTATGGTGGTTGCAGGGATGAGGACATAGACAGATAAGACGCAGGGCTAAGATCATTAAAACCCTTATTTGGTCTAGTGTCTATGGGTGAAAGGAAGAATTGCTTTTTTATGCATTAAGATGAAAACAGTTTATTATCGTATCTATTACCTTCAATTACTTTGTCGTTGATACTAACTACTCTAGTTCTCTCAGCATCGAAACCGACATCTTAGGCGATCGCCAAGTGGTAGCAACTAGCAAATTAGTCAACTGAAACAAGTGTAGGAATTTTAATATCAAACTCATATTTAATTTTGAAATCTACGTAGGATACGTTAGCACGATCGCGTAACGCATCACTCTCAGTTTTTGGTGCGTTACGCGCTGGCGTAACGCACCCTACCCATGCTGAAATTTTTTCAATCATCAAACCGGATTCCTATAGTAAAATGTGACAAGTAAGCATTAGTTTTTATTAGTATCAATTTTTACCAAAAAAATTTATTTTACTCAAAGTAAGCTTGGTTACATAAATTCAAACTAGAGAACTCTGACTTATGGTAGAGTCTCTGCTTTTCAAAGACAGTACAATTGAAAAAAAAGAAAAAAATAGAGTATACTCTGTAACAGAATAAAGAATAAAACACTCATACTTTTTTAGATTCAAGTTGGTATCGATAAAAAAATAAGAGAGAACAAAGAGAACTCAAGTTTCTATTCTCAGGGTGTCAAGGAATTCCAATTTCTCTAGATCGGGGACTGTCTATCTTCTACTAGACAGTCAGTTCGCGGCAGCTAACTCAAAATAGTTAGAGAAAAATTTACAATATGTCATTATTAATCCTTGTCGTCGATGACGATCCGGCTATTCGTCTGCTGGTGAGTTGTTCTTTGAAGCAATGGGGATATTCAGCGATCGCAGCTGAGAATGGGAAAGAAGCACAGAAGCAGATTGAGGAATGTCAACCGCATCTCGTCATTACTGATATTAGTATGCCAGAGATGGATGGCTACGAGTTAATTGAGTGGATACGTCAGCATCCAACATTTCGACTCCTACCCGTAATGTTTTTGACAGCACGAGTAGATACTGAAGGAAGAATTCGCGGCTATCAAATAGGGGGAGATGCATATTTAGCCAAACCCTTTGAATTGAATGAATTATATGCTGTGGTGCGTAATTTACTAGAGCGATCGCAGTTAATATCCCAATTAATGCAGTGGGAATGGCGCTTACGGCTTCAACAACAAAATATGGAACAGCAACAAGGCAAAACGTATAATACACTACACTATCCTTCAAGCCAAGAAGAAGCAACTATTCGAGTCGATACACCGCGCTATAATCCTTACCAGCACCAACAGGAAAGGACAACTGATACTAAGACTTTCGATAATTTTTCCTTAACTAAGAGAGAACAAGCAGTACTTCAACTTTTAGTCAAAGGTTTATCAAATTCTCAAATAGGTTCTAGCTTATACCTCAGTCCTCGAACAGTAGAAAAGTATGTTAGTAATTTACTGTGTAAAACTGGAACCAACAATAGAGTAGAACTCGCGTGCTTTGCCAGAGAACGCCATCTAATTAATAGTTGATGGTTAACAGCGGTAAGTCTAAAGATTGAAAATATTTATTTTCTCAACCAAGCTAGATGCAGAAGTTGCTAATATTTTGGCTTTGAGTAGCGATCGCTAACTCAATAGACAGAATAGCTTCCGCAATAGCTTGGTTTTATGTTGCAGACTATTTTTGATGGTAAATCAGCAAGACAGATAGTCCCTCTTAAGATATATCATCTAAAAGATAGATATTATTTTAACTTGTTTTGCTGAGCGTAATCTCACTCAGGTAAAATACCCAGTTTTTTAGGTAAATACACTATAGGAATTAAATGTGTGATTCTGTATTAAAGATAAAAATGCCAGTAGATATACTTAGGGTAAATACCTAGTGTATTGGGGAGATACGCTGTGGAATTCAACAATTGCTTTTTCTATCCTGTTAATAGATAGATATTCAATTTCTTATGCAGTTAGTGGTTGAATATCTAACATCTAAATTTAGAAGGAGCTAAAGCTATGTTCGATACAGATATGCAATCTGGATTGTTTTTGGATTTATCCGACGAGCAACAACAAGTAGTTGCAGGTGGTGGTTCTACAGGGGATGAGCTTCGCGACAAACTTGCCACTTACTACAAAGCCAATAACAGTTTAACCAACCTGGATGTTGCTCAACAGTCGGGTCCTGAAGGTAGCACGAATCTGCAAAGCTTCAAGCACGATACTCTCGATATTAGTACCGCAGCTTATAAAGATTTCTTTGCCAAATTAGGCTAATTTATTTCGGCAATCAATCCGAAAGCTCTTTACTAGAGACAACCCAATTAGTAAGCGCTATCACTAGTTTAAATGTAGGAGATTTTCCCATGATCGCTAATAATATCAAGTCTGAATTATTTGTGGAATTGTCTGAGGATCAGCAGCAGTTGGTTGCAGGTGGTGGCAGCTCAGGCGATGTTTTGAAAGATAAGCTGGCGACTCATTTCAAAGCTAATCAAACCATAACAAACCTAGAAGTGGCTCAGGAATCGACTCCAAAGGGTAGCACGAATCTGCAAAGCTTCAAGCACGACACTATGGATGTTAACACCGCAGCTTATAAGGATTTCTTTGCCAAATTAAGCTAATTTACGCGACGTGCAACATTTGACAAAAAACTGCGATAAGGTAGAGTGTTTATCTGCACAAACTACCTGAATATAGATTCCAGAGCCTCCTAAATTCTTCATTTTGCACGCTTCAATCGTCTCGCTGCACAAATAAGAACAATGCAAAGGAATAAGGCTCTGGAATCTTTTTATTAGACTTCCTACAAGGAGGCGGGCAGTTTTCTTGTTGATAGTTTTAGCTTGACTAAGTGGATAGCAATCAATAAACGAGGTATCAAACATGTTCTTTTCCAAGAACCAATCCTCAGAATTATTTCTAGACTTATCTGAGGAGCAACAAGAGACTGTGGCTGGTGGTAAGGTGTACGAAAACAACAAGCAGTATTACATTAAAACCGAAACATCAGATGGAGGTAGTACAGACTCAGATGCTCAAAAAGGGAAACGAGATAAACCAGTGATAATAGAGCCAATTGCATGGCAATCTCCATTTGGAGTAGGGGAACAATTGATGTTTCCCAAGATGATTATTTAGAAACTTCCTCTTTCTAACTGCCTGAATAACCTAGTTTTTCTAGGTATGGAATTTAAGTGCCGAACTAAGAGTTTGTAGCCATGGTAAGCGAAATCGATCCCAATTTTGGTGCAGTTGAAACTGATGAGTTTATCCCCCCAATCGGTTCTTTGACAACGCTCGGCGGCGGGATGGCGATCGCTATTTTTAGTGTAGGAGTGTCTCTAGCTGCCACGCTCAGCTACAACGTCACAGTCAAAGCACCTGCAAATATCCGTCCGAGCGGAGAACTGCGGGTTGTTCAGGCAGCAACAGAGGGAACGATTACAAGCATTAACGTGCAAGAAAATCAAGCTGTAAAAAAAGGTGAGCCAATTGCTGAGATCGACAATTCACAACTTCAAACTAAGAAACAACAATTGCAAACCAACATTCAGCAGAGCCACTTACAATTAGTACAAATTACAGCTCAACTCAATTCCTTAGATCGTCAAATAGCTGCTGAGACAAACTTAATGCAGCGTTCTGTAGCTGCGACAGCAGCGGAACTGATGTTGCAACGTAGAGAATATCAAACTAAGGAAATTGCCACAATTGCAGAAGTACAAGCAGCTCAAGCCGCTCTGGGATTGGCACAGGAAGAGAAGCAGAGATATCTACAACTAGCAAATACAGGTGCGATCGCCCAATTGCAAGTTAAGGAAAAAGAACAAGCTTTCAAAGCAGCTAAAGCCAAACTCAAGCAAGCTGAAGCCAGCCTCAATCCTAGTAATGCCACGGTGATTATAGCTAACGAGCAGATCGCTCAAGCCAAAGCCAGAGGACTTGCAACTGTAGCTGCATTAAACAGAGAGCGCGAAAACCTGATCGTTAACAAAATTGCCCTGCAAAATCAACAAGAGCAGGATACAAAAGAACTA
This sequence comes from Chroococcidiopsis sp. [FACHB-1243], assembly GCF_014696895.1. NCBI lineage: Bacteria > Bacillati > Cyanobacteriota > Cyanophyceae > Chroococcidiopsidales > Chroococcidiopsidaceae > Chroococcidiopsis > Chroococcidiopsis sp. [FACHB-1243]. The sequence goes on from NZ_JACJQX010000017.1 coordinate 41,045, forward strand.
CAACAAATTGGCTTGGAACTGAGGAAGGCGTTTATTCTTGCCCCTACAGATGGCACAATTCTCAAGCTAGAACTGCGTAACCCAGGACAGGTGGTAGGCATGGGGGATGCGATCGCCCAAATTGCTCCCCGTGACGCTTCCTTAGTGGTGAAAGCTCGTGTCGCAGAACCAGATATTAGCAAAGTCAAACCCGGTCAACAAGTTCAAATGCGCGTTTCTGCTTGTCCTTATCCCGACTACGGCACTCTCAGAGGTGTAGTTCAAGCTGTTGCTCCAGACGCTTTACCCGCAGCTAGCGCGGGGTTAGAGCGGTCGATCGCCCCGTCTAGCTATGAAGTGACGATTCAGCCGGATCGTGAATTTGTCAGTACAGGCGATCGCGTCTGTCGGTTGCAACCTGGGATGGAAGGTGCAGCCGATATTATTTCTCGCTCCGAAACCGTACTGCAATTCATTCTGAGAAAAGCAAGACTACTGACAGATTTGTAAATTGGTGCGTGGTGCGTGAAATACTTCTGACTTGTGTACGGGCGGGTTTAACTGTAGTACTGTTTGTTTTTTCATAGGGATCTTCAAAAAACCCGCCCCTACGACTTACGGCTTCCCAATTACCAACTACCCATTACCTATTACCAATTACCTATTATGGTTAGCCTGTTTAACAAAAAATATCCATGTGTCTTACAGGCAAGCGAGGAAGATTGCGGGGCAGCTTGTCTAGCTACGATTTGCAGACATCACGGACGGGTTTTAAGTATTAATCGTTCGCGGGAAGCTGTCAGTACTGGACAGTTGGGAACGACGATGTTGGGCTTAAGGCGTGGTTCGGAGTCCTTGGGTTTCAATACTCGACCAGTTAAAGCTTCGCGAGAGGTGGTAGACCAGATTAATGATGTTCCTCTACCAGCGATCGTGCATTGGCAGGGCAACCACTGGGTAGTATTGTATGGGCGACAGGGTAGGAATTACGTCATTGCCGATCCAGCTGCGGGTATTCGCTACTTAAGCAGGCGAGAATTAATGAAAGCATGGAATGGCATCATGCTTTTGCTAACTCCCGATCCTAGCTGCTTTTATAATTGGGATGAAGAAGATTCTTTAGGCGGATTTATCCGTTTTTTTCAACGGATATTACCTTATCGAGCCATACTGATTGAGGCTTTGGGCATTAATCTTGTCTTAGGTTTACTTGCCTTAGCTAGCCCATTTTTAATTCAAATTCTCACAGATGATGTTCTAGTACGGGGAGATGTTCAACTACTAAGTGTTGTTATAGCTGCTGTGGTCGTGACAACTCTGTTTAGCAGTACGATGCAACTATTACAAACTACAATGATTGCTCATTTTAGTCAAAAGTTGCAGTTAGGATTAGTCTTAGAATTTGGACGCAAACTTTTACATCTACCTTTAGATTATTTTGAAACTCGCCGTAGTGGAGAAATTGTCAGTCGCTTGCGAGATATTACTGAAATCAATCAGTTGGTCTCGCAAATTGTTGCCTATCTACCCAGCCAGTTTTTTGTTGCTTTAGTTTCGTTTGGCTTCATGCTGTTTTATAGCTGGAAACTGACTTTGGCGGTGATGGCGATCGCCACAATTATGATTTTATCAACGTTACCGTTTTTACCAGTTCTACGGCAGAAAACGCGCAGTCTACTCGTTTTATCGGCAGAGAATCAGGGTGTTTTGGTAGAAACTTTTAAAGGTGCGATGGTGATGAAGACTACAGCGGCTACACCCCAATTTTGGGATGAGTTTCAAAGTCGTTTTGGTCGGTTGGCACATTTGACTTTTAGTACGATTAAAATTGGCATTATTAACGGTGTTTTCACTCAAACGTTGAGCAGCCTTGGTGGTATTGCTTTACTGGGATTCGGTAGCATTTTGGTAATTAATAAGGAACTCAGTATCGGGCAAATGCTAGCGTTTAACACGATGCAAATTAATGTTGTTGGTTTAATTAATTCTCTAGTTGGTTTAACAGACGAATATTTTCGTTCTCAAACAGCAGTTAATCGTCTTTTAGAAGTAATTGATGCAACTCCAGAAGCGGTTGGAGACATTCATAAGCCCTTTGCTGAAATTTTATCAGATGCAGATATTGAGTGTACGAATCTCTACTTTCATCATGCTGGCAGAGTCGATCTACTAGAAGATTTTTCAGTCACAATTCCCGGCGGACAAGTTATTGCTTTGATCGGTCAATCTGGATGTGGTAAAAGTACTTTAGCCAAATTAATTGCAGGTTTATATGAACCCCAATCAGGAAACATTCGGATTGGGACGTATAATCTGTCAGATATCGCGATCGATTGTCTGCGTCAGCAAGTTGTTTTGATTCCTCAAGAACCTCATTTTTGGAGTCGTTCAATTTTAGAAAACTTCCGTTTAGGAAATCCTCACCTTCCGTTCGAGCAAATTGTTAAAGCTTGTCAAATTGCAGATGCCGATAGTTTTATCAGTCAACTACCTAATAAATATCAAACAGTTTTAGGAGAATTTGGCGCAAATTTATCTGGCGGACAGCGACAAAGACTAGCGATCGCCCGCGCTATTGTCAGCAATCCACCTATTCTCATTTTAGATGAAGCGACATCTGGTCTCGATCCGGTGAGTGAATTTCAAGTTCTGGAGCGATTGTTAAACTACCGTAAGGGCAAAACTACAATTATTATCACCCATCGTCCGAGTGCGATCGATCGCGCTGATTGGGTGGTGCTACTCGATCGAGGAAAGTTACAAATTCAAGGTTTTTTATCAGTTTTACGTAACAAACCTGACGAAAATTTAAGATTTTTCTTACCTTAAGTGGAGTAGATATTAATATGTCTGAACCTAATGAAGATAAGAGCGATCGGCTGTTAGATGAGTTATCCGATCGGGAACAAGAAGCTGTAGTGGGTGGATTTGGCTGGGAAGATTTTTTTAGTTCTTTCTTTTTTCAAAAAACAGATATAGACACTTTCGCTGATGCTCAAGATAAGTTTACGGATGGCAGTTCTATTTCTCGCCGTACGAGTTACAAATTATCGCAAATTACTTTAGCGTTTACCATGCCGCTTTTTGGTGGATCTGGTAGACGTAGATCTCGTTCTAGTAGCTCTAGAATGCGAAATATATTTAATTTATTTCAATTGTTTTGGGACAGCTAGTTAGCTCGAACTGTAAAATTATAATGAGATGTTTTGTATTAAGACGCAGCTTTTATCTTACTTAAAAAGCCTTAATAGTCACCACTTAACTTACTCAATATTACGATGACAAGTGGTTGTATTTATGAATCCCGCACCCCACTCCGTTGATTTTTTTGGTTTATCTATAGAATTTGCTGAGATCGTTAGTTATTTGCAAAAGAATTTGCAATTAAAGGAAGTCTGTCAGCAGATTTTATATCGCCGAATCATCGAACGTGTGGCGCGGGAAAGAGGCTTAACAGTTGAAGCTGAGGAAATTCAAGCTGAGTTGGAACGCCAGCGTCGCGATCGCGATTTAGAAATAGATGCCGATTTGTTAACTTGGTTGACAGATCGGCTGCTCGATCGAGAAACTTGGGAAGCTAGTATTCGCGATCGCCTGTTGGCTGAAAAATTAAATCAACGTCTCTTTGCTATAGAAGTAGAACGATTCTTTAACCAACATCCAAGTGAATTTGAACGAGTCTTACTTTATCGAATTGTCGTGTCTAGTGCAGCTGAAGCATTAGAAATTTTATATCGATTGCAAGAGGGGCAAATTAGCTTTTATGAAGCTGCACACTTCTACGATATTAGCGAAAAACGGCGACTTCAATGCGGTTATGAGGGAAGAATCTATCGGTCTCAGTTACAACCAGATATAGCAGCGATCGTCTTTAGTGGTGCTGTAGGACAGGCGATCGGTCCTCTGCAAACTGATACAGGTTATTGTTTACTATTAGTAGAAGAATTCTTTTCAGCTCAGTTAACTTCGGAAAGATTCCAAGAAATTTTGGAACGGCTATTTCAGCGGTGGTTGGCGTTGGAGTTAAGTTCGATGCTGCAAGGTAAATGAGATAAGGGGCGGTTAAAACCGCATCTACACAGACAAAACCTACCTCCGCAGGTTAAAAAACTTAAATATAGTTTTTAGTCTGCGCTCGTCAGACTTTGTTTGTGTAGCTGTGAATTCTATTCGCCCTTACTCTGAAATTTGTTCGCGCAAAGACGCAAAGACGCGAAGAAAAAGGCAATAAGTAGCTGTTGATGTGATTTAGCTATTAGTATTTCGTAAGCTGCCAAGAGCTGCTTTGTTTTCTATATAGTCTGATAAATTAATAAAGTCTTCACGGGGATGGCATTTACCTCCAATTAGCTTAAAGGCTAGTTCGCTAGGAGAGCCATCTGGATTTTCTAAAAGGTGTATACCCCAATAATAAAGCTGATCGCTGGCACGAATACAAATTTCCTCTGGATCTATACAATGGAACTTTTCATCTGTTTTACTAATTTCTTTATAAGCATTAAAGAAGGCTCTTTTGAGAATCTTCAATTGATTTACACTTGGTTGTTTAAAATTGTTAACTAGTACAAACAGATTTGCTTTCTTATTAATTGTACGTATTTCTTTTACAGTTCCCTCAATTACTTTCCCATGTTTATTAATTCCCAAAGGATTTAATGTTGTAGGTATGATGCAATAATCAAATTTCTGAACGAGTTCTTCAGGATTACGTTCAAGTGCAGGGGAACAATCACAAATTACTATTTGACAATCACGCGCAGCATCTTCATGCCAGTCTTGCCCATCAAAAACTGTAATAGTTGTACCAAGACCTTTAGGGTTAGGAACAAAAACACCATCGCCTACCAATTTCTGTAAGTTTTGTTCTGGGTCTAAATCTACTAGAGCAATATTAAATCCTTGTAGTGCAAATGCCCCAGCTAAATGTGCTGAAACTGTGGTTTTTCCTACTCCACCTTTACAAGTAAAAACACCAAAATAAATTTTATCTTTTGTTTTTCTTGTTGATGAAGATGTAATAGAACCATCTATTAGCTCAATTTTATGTTCCAAGGCAATCCCACAATACATCTTAGTTTCCTGATTCCAGGCTCTGATTTGGGCAAGTGCTGGACCTCCGAATCCTTTTGTAGTTATGAAATAACCACGATTGAATTCTTTACCATCTTCAGACTCTAGAAAAGCAGCAAATCTTTGCAGCATAGGAGCTGTAACATTAGCTCTTAACCATTTAACCTGTACAGCAGCGACTATACCATCTTTTCTTACAACCAAATCGTAACCAGGTTGATTGGGTTTAGGGGTTGTGACTGTCCAACCTTCTCTATGAAAAAGTCGCTCTACGTGTTCCTCGAAGTCTCTATAGTTTGTATAGTTCGTAAAGTATGACTCAACAGATGACGGCATAAATAGCAACCTTTAGGTTTTCGGTTAGAAATGAGGGTTTACTTTGATAAGTAATTTTTAGGCAAAATAGTTTTTCCTACAGTTAATTTACCCAAAAGAGAAAATCGAGTAACACCCAAGACTTAATTCAGATGGACAACAAAACGCTATAAGTAGAAGAAGGCGATCGCATCCTCTAAAGGTACTTATCATGGCAGTGGAATACGATCTTGTGGTTATTGGTGGCGGTTCGGGTGGTTTGGTGGTGGCTGGTGTCGCCGCTGCACTTAAGGCGAAGGTAGCGCTAGTTGAAAAGCATCGCCTGGGTGGTGATTGTCTTTGGTATGGTTGCGTCCCCAGTAAGTCTTTGATTCGTGCTTCTCGCGTGGCTTATGAGGTGAAACATGCGGGAAGATTTGGGATCTACTGTAACGATCCGCAAATTGATTTTGCTAAAGCGATCGCGCACGTCCAAAATACAATTACTACCATCGAACCCCACGATTCGCCAGAAAGGTTTGAGGGTTTGGGTGTAGAAGTCATTTTTGGTGATGGTAAGTTCGTTGATAAGAAAACGTTTGAAGTTAATAACCGCCGCCTCAAAGCCAGAAGTTTTGTCATCGCTACAGGTTCTCGTCCCGCCACGCTACCAATACCAGGACTGAAGGAAGCGGGATTTATTACTAACGAAGAAGTGTTTGAAATTACCGATCGCCCAGATATGCTAGCCATTATTGGCGGAGGACCAATCGGTTGTGAGTTAGGACAAGCATTTTCTCGTTTAGGATCGAAAGTTACCATCATTGCTAGTCGCGATCGCCTCCTTCCTAAGGAAGATCCAGAAGCAGTTGAAGTTATCCACCAACAATTTCAATCTGAAGGGATTAATTTTCTCCTGAATACCAAAGCAGAAAAAATCGAAGTTGTAGATGGTAAAAAATATATTTGGACGGGAAAAGAAAAGATTATCGTTGACCAAATTTTAGTTGCAGCCGGACGAGCGCCAAACGTAGAATCTTTGAACTTAGAGGCAGCAGGCGTAAAAGTAGGTAAAAAGGGAATTGAAGTCAATTCTAAACTGCAAACTTCCAATCCCCGGATCTACGCTTGTGGCGATGTTTTGGGCGGTTATCAATTCACCCACGTTGCTAGTTATCAAGCAAATATCGTTCTCAAAAATGCTTTGTTTTTACCAATATTTAAAGTAAGCAATCGCGTCATTCCTTGGGCAACGTTTACCGAGCCAGAATTAGCAAGGGTGGGATTAACGGAACAAGAAGCTAGGGAAAAGTATGGGAACGATGTTCGAGTTGTCAAACAAGAATATGCAGATGTGGATCGCGCTCAAGCTGACGGAACGACAGCCGGATTTGCTAAGATTATTACCAAACGTAGCGGGCAAATACTCGGCGCTCATTTAGTTGGTGCAGCGGCGGGCGAACTTATCCACGAGATTATATTGGCAATGTCGCATAATCTGAAGCTATCTGCTCTGAGTGGAATTCACATCTATCCCACCTTATCAGAAGTGAATAGTAAGGCAGCTTTTGCTCAAACTCGCCAAAATTACGAACAAAACCACAGATTGCAGCAGATGTTATCCAGTATATTTCGCGTCATCCGTCGCTTCGGCTAAGCTATAATCGCGCTGTTTGAGGAGTGAACCCAAGCTTGTATGCACTGGCTATTGACTGGATCTTTGAGTGTAGAGGAACTGACGGTAGCGATCGCCGACTTACCTGCATCTTTGGTAGGGACGAAGATAGTGCAACTGTCCGATCTGCATTACGACGGTGTTAAGCTCTCAGAAGAGATGTTAAAGCAGGCGATCGCGGCTACGAACGAAGCCGATCCCGATTTGATCGTTTTAACTGGCGATTACGTTACCGACGATCCCAGCCCCATCCATCAGTTAGTCTTGCGACTCAAGCACCTGCAAAGTCGCTATGGAGTTTATGCTAGCCTGGGCAATCACGATATCCATTACCCCTATTCCAAAGCCGAAGTAACTAAAGCCTTGACAAGTGTGGGCATTTGTGTGTTGTGGAATGAAATTGCTTACCCATTTGGGAAAAAATTACCTTTAGTTGGACTAGCTGATTATTGGTCGCGGGAGTTTGATGCTAAATCGGTAATGAAACAGCTAGACCCGCAAATCCCTCGAATTGTCTTATCTCACAATCCAGACACAGCCGTACCGTTGAAAAAATGGCGCGTCGATTTACAATTATCCGGTCATACTCATGGGGGTCAGTTTGCCTTACCTGGTATTGGTCCCGCGATTACCTGGTATCAAGATTTGCGCCGCAGTCTACCTAAAAATATGCGGCGTTGGATGCCATTTATGCAAGCTGAGTGCGCTAAAGTCGTGCGTCACTGGGAATGGGCGCAGGGTTTTCACCAAGTTGGTGAGAACCAAATGTACGTCAATCGCGGCTTAGGAACTTATGCCCCCGGTCGATTTTTGTGTCCGCCAGAGGTGACGGTGATTACTTTGGCATCTCAATCTAATCTCGGCGATCGCCTTTGCTAGGTTGACTGACAAACAGCTTCTTTTTACCTGTTATTTGTCTCTAAATTGTCACTTTGTTGTTTCGAATAAGTCACTTTCTTTGTCTATATTTTGATTTCATGCAAACAAAGACAACAGGAGGAACTTATGAGAGGTAGCCATAGAATCGATAAATCCAAGCTAGTTGATAAAATCTATATGCTTCATCAACTCCATCAACAGAATATTAAAATGTCAGAACGATCTCCTAAAAAATATGATTCTCAAGTTAGGAGAATTCACGATATAGATGACGAGGATTTCAGGAAAGCTGCGTAACTAAAATCTCACAACCATAAGTTAGCAGCAGGGGAAGAAAAACCCTGCTTTTTATTTTCAGCTTCTGTAGAGACGTTACACGTAACGTCTCTACAAGAATTATGGTTCCATCGGATCTGGTAACGGTCTACCCTTGGGTTCGGGTAATCTCGGACGGCGATCGCCATATGGCATCGGGATATACTGGACGCTGGGACGACCTCCTTGCGGTTGAGGATACAATTCCATCAGGTCGTAGATCGATCTTGGCAATCCTACTGTAATTGGCAATCCCAGTTCTGTTGCTTCTTCTACGGTGATAGGGTAGTCGTGAGTGACTTGTCCCGTCGTTAGCGTCTCGACAATCTTTTCAACATTTTCCGGCGAGATTTTCTGTTTGGGAATATCGTCTTTTAACAACGTGCGGACAAAGCGCTGAACCTGAGCGATCGCTTTACGCGACAAGTCCGCCATAATTAGGGTTTGATCCTCCACCTCGCTAATCGGTTTATCTTCCACCACTTTGAGAATACTTGCAGCGGGGAAGTTGCCTAACTGCGGATCCACTGGTCCCAACACAGCGTTAGCATCCATCACAATTTCATCAGATGCCAGTGCTAGCATCGTGCCACCACTCATGGCATAGTGGGGTACAAACACTGTTACCTTTGCTGGATGGCGAATTAAGGCTCTAGCAATTTGCTCTGTTGCTAAGACTAAACCCCCAGGAGTATGCAGAATTAAATCGATGGGGACATTAGGTGGAGTGAGGCGAATTGCTCTAAGTACCTGTTCTGAGTCTTCAATCGTAATGTAACGAGAAAGGGGAATTCCCAACAAGCTAATTGACTCTTGACGGTGAATCAGCAGGATAGTTCGGCTGCTGCGACCCCGTTCAAATTCTTGGATAGTTTTGACGCGACGAAATTCCATCTGACGACGCTGCCATACTGGTTGCAGCGAAGAAAAGAAGAGAAAAACCCAGAATAGGTCAAAAAAACTAAAGCTCATAGTGTTAATGTCTTTTAAAAGAGAGTTACCCTCCCTATTGTTTCAATTTCTCACAAATCGCAAGTCTATCCTAAGAACTATGGTGTTGTGTAAAAGCGCACAACTGTGCGCCCTTAAATCCCCTTTAATAGCCGCCGCGATCGCGTTTGAGATCGTAGATTACCTTTTCCATATACCAATCAACTGACTGGTGCGGGTTTTTCTTTTGAGCTTGAGATAGAAGGCGGTTGGCTGTTTCTCTTTCGTCATGCAGCAAACTCATTAATCTTTTCTGAAGATGACGGCTACCTTGCTCGACGCGAACGGAACCTCCTACAGCAACAGGACGCGATTTTACTGGAGATTTGAAGTGTCCGTTATTTCTAGCGGCTAAGGCGATCGCCGCAGCGCCACCTGCTAAGCCTGCTAAAGCTAGCATCAGGTTAGGATCTATTCCTTCTTCGTTCCTGGGGTTCGATCGGTATATTTGTGCCGTCAAAAATTCGCGGTGACTTGGCTCAACTTCTCTAGTAACGGTTTGAGCGGCAATAGGCAAACTGCTGCTACTAATCTGAGCGCCAAGAATAGCAGCGATCGCAGCACTCAAATGCAACAACTTTAACATTGGATTAGTTCAACTTCCGAACTCTTTAGATGTTTCTATTCTGAGGTATAAATATGACAAGAATGTGTCAAGACAACCCGTATAAATATGACGATAGAATTACAATTAATCGCGATGACATTGATGTTACACGGCAATCTAGAAGTAGAGATTTTGGATTGGTATTGTTGATATGAACCAAAATTTTGCGCGGGTGGCGTAGTTGCGCGAGATGCTGAATGCTACCTTCCGCTCCTGAAAGAGGTAGGTGTCCCATCTCCCGTGCTTTGCGATTGGCAATGCCCAAATTTACCAACTCGTCATCTTGCCAACACGTCCCATCAATCAGAATGCAATCGCTAGATTCAAACCGTTCTAATACGGTGTCATCTAACTGAGCTAAACCTGGGGCATATGTCATCACTTTGCCACTGGCGCGAAACGTAAAACCTACAACCCACACTTCATCTGCTACAGCCTTGTGACGCATGTATTTTGGTGGTTTGGCAGCCAGGGAAAACGCCTCTACTTCTAGTTGATTTGCTGCATCCAGTCCCAGGTTTATCGGTATGCCAGGTTCGAGTAACGACCATTTTACGCCGCAATAGCCTGCTAAAGTCGATAGTAATGGAAACCCTTCCGTCAGAGCTATACGAACTGTATCAGTGCCGTAAACACGCAGTGGTTCGGAAGATTCCCGCAACAAGATCAACCCTGTGGTGTGGTCAATTTCTGCATCTGTGAGCAGAATCCCAGCGATCGGACTAGAGCGGATGGAAACTGGTTTGCCGTCCCGCAATAACTCAAGTTGCTAACGCACGTCTGGGGAAGCATTGACTAAAAACCAAGGTTGGTTATTTGCCCGTACTGCAATTGAGGACTGATTGAGCCAGCATACACCTGCACTAGAGGCGCGGACTGCTTGGCAATTAGGACAGTTACAGTTCCACTGCGGCAGTCCCAAGAATTTTTACTTCCATAGCTTTAGTAGAGGCTATCAGTTATCAGTAGAGAGTAAGTAGTGAGTAGTGTAAAGACGTTACATGTAACGTCTTTACAAAGTTATCAGTAATTGAAAAAAGCTACTACTATATTGCCTTTTCACTAGTTAATGACTCGATAGCTGACCAACATTCTAATTTCTTGACGAGATAGCCCTAGTTCCTGAACCATAGCATCTTTTAATCGCTCGATATCTGTAACTGGAAACTCCAATTCTAAATTTTTAATTGCCGAATCAATCGTGACGATTTCCACCTTAGTCGTTCCCTGTTGTTTATCGATCTGGGCTAATATTCCTTGGACATTAAATTTAAACTGCCCCTGAACTTGCATACCGGATTGTAATTCTCTGCCTCCAGAAGCAAGGTTTAATTCGCGAGCAAGTATAGTTTGTAAAGCGATCGCATCTACATTGGGAAACTCAAATCGTAACTTTTTCACTGGCGATTTGGTAATCTCAATCTCAACTTCAGTAAACTCTAACTCTCTCTCGATTTCAGCTTTAACCACTATTGCTTTTACTGGTAACTGTACTTGGAGATGGGAATTTTCAGCTTGTAGCTTATCTAGTCCCACGAAGGAAAGACTTAACACTCGATTTGTGAGTTGCTCGCCAAACAGTCCAAAAGCAGTTAAGAGTAATGGTAAAGGTAGCAGAAACTTCAGCGGTAAAGCAGACAATTTTAGCAACCAAAGGAACATAGATAGGGATTGGAGCTTGCACTTCAAAGGAGCGATTTTGGAGCGGATTTTTCCCAAAGGCTCGATCGGAGAATCTCACTGGTGGGGGATATGCCGATCGGTTGATATTTCCTAGTTTAAAGATAATCAGAAAATAGTTAACTTCAGAACACGCGATCGCAGGCTGGGATTATGAGAATTTTATTGGTGGAAGACGACAGCGAACAGTTAGAACCACTGCAAACTGCCTTGACTGAAGCCGGACACATTGTCGATGGTGTTGATGATGGGGCAATGGCACAATGGCTGCTATCTCAAAAAGATTATGACTTATTGATTTTGGACTGGATGCTGCCAGAAGTCAGTGGGGTATCGCTCTGTCGTCAGTATCGACAAACGGGCAAAACGTCCCCCGTACTGATGTTGACGGCTAAAGATACGACTCCAGATAAAATTATGGGTTTAGATGCAGGTGCGGATGATTATTTGGTTAAACCGATAGATATTTTAGAACTTTTGGCACGAGTGCGGGCATTGGGGAGGCGATCGCCCATGTGGCAGGGAGATATTCTGCGGCTGGCAGATTTACAACTTCATCTTGACACCCTAGTTTTGGAACGAGATGGAATTGCTATAGAATTGGCTCCAAGGGAATTTCATTTACTAGAGTATTTTCTGCGTCATCCTAACCACGTTCTGTGCCGCGACCAAATCGAACAAGCATTATGGGAATGGGGTTCTGAGCCTGAAAGCAACGCCGTGACTGCACTGATACGACGGCTGCGTCAACGCCTGCAATTAGTCAATGCCGCCGACTGGATTGAAACTATATATGGTATGGGTTATCGCTTTAAACCTACCGTTGAGCAAGTCGTAAGTCGTAAGTCGTAAGTTAAAACTGTTTCGGATCGTTAACCGCTCACCAACTACCAATTACCAACTACCACTGTTCATGTTTAACCGCAGGTTTGCTCGCAGTCGTACTAATATTGCTCTGTGGTTTACCGTGACGATGGGTGGTATTTTAGTCGTGTTTGCAGGGGTAATCTACTACCTGACGATCTTAGATGAGTTGGAGGATCTCGATCGCCTACTTTACAAAAAAACTAGCGTCATGGCGGTGAACGCCGAGTATAACCGACTGACAAAGCAAGTAAATTTAAAAAATGTACCGCTGGTAGGGACTAATACCCCACCCATTGGGACGGATGTTGTCTATGCGCGGTGGTACAACTCTCAAAGGCAACTCGTACAGTTTTTCGGTACGACACCCTCATCTGAGCTAACTGTATCGCCTGGATTTTCCACGTTAGAAACTGTTAACAACGACACCCAGACAGCACCTACTCCTGTCTGGCTGCGCCAAGTGACTTTGCCTGTTTACCAAAGCGAGTTGTTAATTGGTTATCTGCAAGTCGCCATTCCACTCGCACCTACACAGCAAGAGCTAGCCCAATTACGATTAGTTTTATTGCTGATAGTACCAGTGACTATAGGAATTGTCGGCTTAGCTGGTTGGCTGCTGGCAGGGTTAGCAATGCAACCGATTCGAGACAGCTACGACCAACTCCAACGCTTTACGTCTGATGCTTCCCACGAATTACGAGCGCCACTAGCAGCAGTGATGAGCAATGCTCAAGTTGGAGTGATTTCCAAATCGAGCGATCCTTCGCAACAGCGGCTGCGATTTGAGAAGATTGTCAAAGTGGCGAAGTCGATGGAGGCTTTGATCGGTCAGTTGCTATTTCTCGCAAGGCATGAAGGGCAATTAACGACTCAGTCTTTGGTAGAGGTTGACTTGACAAGCTGGCTAAAAGAATTAGCAGATAATTATACTTCTCAGATCGCAACCCAAACCACAACCCAAAATGTAAATTTTGCCATCAAATTACCTCAACATACAGTCAAGGTGAAAATCGACTCAGACTTACTGCAACAAGCAGTTGTAAATTTGTTGAGTAACGCTTTTAAGTACACGCCAGCTGGCAGGAGCGTGCAATTACGACTTTTTACCCGTTTTCATCAAGCTGTAATTCAAGTTGAGGATAGCGGCATTGGCATTCCCCAATCGGATTTACCTCGGATTTTCGATCGCTTTTATCGTGTCGATTCTAAGCGAGCGCGTAAAACAGGCGGTTTTGGATTGGGGTTAGCGATCGCCTCTCAGATCGTTCGCGCTCACGGCGGTGAAATTAGCGTCAAAAGCGTTTCTGGGCAGGGTTCCACTTTTCAAATTCAACTCCCGCTGGCTTAGAACACTATCGCCTAATTGTCACTCTATCTCTTGGGATGAACTGCTCGGTTACGCTTAAAGAATTACACCTAAAGATAGATAAATAAAATACATAAACCAAACCAAGTTTACTAGTTCACAATTCATGCTACATGGAGCTAAAAAATAAGTTTTATAATCTTATTAGAGTCTTTTGGTTAACAACAACTCGAATATCAAATTAAAAGACAACTTCAGCTCCTCAGCAACAAAGGTAGTGTGGGGTAGCGTTCGTGTCAGATTGTGCTGCCTCGGTAACGCAAATAGAGAGTTAGAAGTGTCTGCGTTTCAATCGCTCCAATTGTCTGATGAGATTCAGTCGCAGGTTGGGCAATTGGACAAGCTTCTTCAAAGGAGAAATCCAAATGAGCGATTTTTGCCCGATTAAGCGATTTGACCACCTTGAGTTCTATGTTGGGAACGCAAGGCAGGCAGCACTATTTTATTCCAAGTGTTTTGGATTCACGATCGCTGCCTATAGAGGACTAGAGACTAATAGCCGCGCCACTGCCTCATACGTACTAGAGCAAGGGGATATTCGCTTTGTTTTGAGTACGGGACTGCATCCAGAACATCCCATCTCCAAAAGCGTACTCAAACACGGCGACGGAATTGCCATTATTGCTTTAGAAGTCCCTGATGTTGTTAGCGCCTATCAGGAAACAACTCGACGAGGTGCGGTGGGAGCGATCGCCCCGACGGAAGCACAAGATAATTATGGAGTGTTACGCTACAGTGCGATTCATGCTTATGGCGATACCTTAATCGAGTTCGTCGATCGCAGCAATTACGCAGGTGTTTTTGCTCCTGGTTTTGAACCTCGGAATCTACATGCCAACCGCAAAGGAGTGGGATTGAAAACCATCGACCACGTAGTTGCAAATGTAGAACTAGGAGCAATGGAGAGGTGGACGCGGTTTTTTGCTGAGACGATGGGCTTTAACCTATTAATACATTTTGACGATCGCGCTATTTCTACTGAGTACTCAGCCTTAATGTCCAAAGTAATGCAGGACAGCACGGGTACGATTAAATTACCCATTAACGAACCAGCTTTAGGCAAGGGTAAATCTCAAATTGAAGAGTACTTGGAATATTACCACGGAGCCGGAATTCAACACGTTGCCTGCGCGACCGACAGCATCGTCGAGACAGTCACTCAGATGCGGGCAGCAGGAGTTGAGTTTCTCTCGACACCAAAAGCGTATTACGAAAACTTAGAGGAGCGAGTCGGAAAAATCGACGAGCCAATCGAGCGGCTAGCCGAGTTAGGCATCTTAGTAGATCGAGAAGAAGATGGGTATTTATGCCAAATTTTTACCCAGCCAGTACAAGACCGACCGACGCTGTTCTTTGAGGTTATTGAGCGACATGGAGCGCAAGGCTTCGGTGAGGGGAATTTCAAATCCTTGTTTGTCGCGATCGAACGCGAGCAAACCTTGAGAGGTAATTTGGCGATCGCCACGGTGTGAAACCATGACTTATTACCACTATTTGGGGAACATTCCTCACAAACGACACACTCAATTTCGTCAACTAGATGGCTCTCTGTATCACGAAGAATCGATCGGGCTTCGTGGCTTCTCAGGCGTGCAATCTTTGCTCTACCACTTGCATCCACCCACGCAAATTCAGAAAATTTGGATCGAGGGCAACGTAGAAATTCCCTACGAAGACCAAAGCCCCTTGCATCACCGCCACCTACGCACGGCAAATATGACAGCGAAAGGCGATGCTGTGGAATCGCGCATCCCCTTGATGGCAAATTCAGAGATTTGCATATCAGTCGCTTGCCCGACACGACCTATGCACTATTGGTATCGGTTCGCCTGCGGCGATGAAGTCATTTTCATCCATGACGGGAGCGGCATACTAGAAACTCAGTTTGGCAATCTCTTCTACCGACCTGGCGATTACTTGGTGATTCCCACAGGAGTTCTTTGGCGTATCCTCCCTGATGCAGCAGTCGAGCAGCGCATGTTGGTTGTAGAAGCTTACGGACACATCGATCCACCAGCACGTTATCTCAATCGCTACGGTCAATTTCTCGAACACTCCCCCTACTGCGAGCGCGATATTCGTCCGCCAAACCAACTAATCGTCCACGACGAGGAAGGAGAATTTGAGGTTCGAGTCAAAGCTGGAAACCAGATTACTAGCTACCTCTATCACCATCATCCCTTAGATGTTGTGGGATGGGATGGGTATCTTTGGCCCTTTGCCTTCAACATCGAAGATTTTGAGCCAATTACAGGTCGGGTTCACCAACCGCCTCCAGTGCATCAAACATTTGAAGCTCCCGGATTTGTTTTGTGTTCCTTCGTACCGCGTCTGTTTGATTATCACCCTTTAGCAATTCCGGCTCCATACAACCATTCCAACGTCGATTCAGATGAGGTAATTTACTACGTCGATGGAAAATTTATGTCGCGTAAAGGAATTGAACGGGCATCGATTACCATTCATCCCAGAGGTATTCCCCACGGTCCTCACCCAGGCATGTACGAGGGGTCAATTGGGAAAGAACGGACTGACGAACTCGCTGTGATGATCGATACCTTTCGTCCGCTGAAGTTGACACGGCACGCTCTTAAATTTGAGGACAAAGACTATTCGTATAGTTGGGTCAGTCATTAGTCATCGATCATTCGTAACTGCTTCCTTGTCCCCCTTGTCCCCCTTGTCCCCCTTGTCCCCTCTACTCAAAAGCTCCATTACTGTTAGGAGTAATAAATTATGACTTCTCTTTTGACAACATCTTCAAGTAGATTAACTATTTCTGCGCGGATTGAGGAACGCTTGCGCCAAGGCGAACTGACTCAGGATCGAGTAGACGAGTTTAGAGATTTTCTGGTCGAAGTCGATCGCGAATTCATGCAGCACCGCATCATTACTAATAACCCCTATACCCGTTGGTTTCGCGAGGGTAGGGCTACCGACGAGGAGCTAGTCTACTTTATTCAACAGTTTTCAGTCTTTTCTAATCAATTTCTGATTGCTGCTTTACAAAAAGTCATTAACTCACCGACGTTGCAACAATCGCGTGCTAGCCGAGAAATTTTGCTCAACGAGCTAGGCGTAATCTATCGCAAGCTAGGACAGACAGGTAGTAGCCGCGTTACCCAGAGTGCAGAAAAAGACCACGAAGGAGAACCCGAACTGGTCAGCACGGAGGGTACAGTAGACGGTGGAATTTGTCGTTTTCCAGCAGCTCATTTTGAGTGGCTAGTTGGTGTTGCTGAGGGGCTGGGTCTGTGTTATGCCGACATTGGTAAGCGCAAGCATGGTAGTCCTACAACTTTGCACTTCTGCGATGAATTAATCCGCCTCTACGGTAGCGCCGATCCGCAGATTGCTGAGGGTGCTAGCTTTGCAGTCGAAAACTGGGCGGCGGCTGGCTTTTGGCAAGAACTAGAAGATGGCTTGACGCGCATCAAGCAAACGCGGTATCCGCACTTGCGCCTCGCATTTTTCACCTGGCACAACCGCGTCGAGGCACAACACGCCGGACACACGCTGGAGGAACTGGAGGAAGTTTATTTCAAACCAGACTTCGATCGCACCAAATTTATCCAAGGTGGTCGAGAAATTCTCGATGCGATCGCTGTCTTTTGGGACGGACTGAATATAGGGAGTAGGGAGTAGGGAGCAGGGAGTAGAGGGGCAGAGGAGATTCAACAATTTCCAACTTACGGCTTACGAATTAGAACTGATTAATTATGGCTAGCATATCTTCCTTTCCCTATATTGGCACGATAAGCTCGATCCGAGCCTTTGTTCAGCTTTTTCGGCTGCCAGCTGGCATTCTTGCAGCTGGGGCAGGCTGTGCCACAATTTATGCTCTCGATGGCACAGTTGCACTACCACAATACCTGCTGACGGCAATTGTTTTAATTTGCATGACCTCTGCTGCTTGCGGCATCAATGACTACTGGGATTTAGCTAAAGACCGCATCAATCACCCCGATCGCCCTTTGCCTTCCGGTCGGCTTTCGCTGCAACAAGCTTGGTGGCCTGCGGTAATTCTGTTCGGCTGTGCCGCGATCGCTGCTATCCCTTTGGGTTTCTTTCCCTTCGTTTTAGTCGCTGTCAGTACTACTTTGCTTTGGAATTACTCACATTTAATAGCATATAATGGTATTTTTGGCAATCTAATTGTAGCTGCAACTATTGCGGCTTTGATTTTTCTGGGCAGTTTGGTTGCCTGCCGACCATTAGCGATGCTCTATCCAATGGGGTTTTTATTCTGCTATGCCTTGGCTAAAGAAATTGTCTGGGACGTGCATGATGCGGAGGGCGATCGCATTCAAGGGATTGTGACAGTTGCAAATCGGTGGGGAGATCGAGTGGCTTTCGCGATCGCTTGGAGCTTGCTGGGGGCGTTGATGGGTTCTATACCCGTGGCGCTTCGCTTCTTGTCGATGGCACGTCCCCTGTTATTTGCCACGTTCTCGGCGATCGCCTTATTGAGTCTGGGAATGGCGCTGGCGCACTACCAACAGCAACGTAGCGAGAGCGCTTACCAAAGATTTAACTTCTGGGAGCGTTTAGGTACGGCATTTGGAGTCATCGCCCTGTTAGGTACTGCCTGAGAAGGCAGGAGATGAACGGTGAAGCAATTATCGTTGGCACAAATAGTAAACTGTGGAGTCGATCGAGAGACAGCGATCGCAATTCTCCCGCAAGTCGAGCGGTGGCTGGCTGCCTTACCTGCTGTGGAGTGCTGGCAGCAGCTAACTCGTCACATCCTCAAGCCCGATTGCCCCTTTGCATTGCACGAACTCCTTTACGAAACTACCTTCTCCGACTGGGACGCATCCCAGAAACCTGCTCCTGCTTGGTTTCCCTCTCAAGAAGAAATTGAGTCTACCAATATCGCTGCTTTAATGCATCAGTTGCAAATTGCCTCCTATCGAGAATTTCATGCCTGGTCGGTGCAGAATCGCGATCGGTTCTGGGAGATGACGATCCAACGATTGGGTATTCGTTTCCGGCAGAAGTACGCTCAAATTGTCGATCTTTCGCGAGGGGTAGAATTTCCTCAATGGCTGGTGAATGCTCGTTTCAACATTGTTGAGAGCTGTTTTCAAGCGCCTGAAGATTCTGCCGCAATTGTCTTTCAACAGGACGGCGGTTTGCTTTCCACCATGACTTATGGAGAACTGCACGCCTTGACCAACCGAGTTGCTAATGGGCTTGTGGACTGGGGCTTCCGTCATGGGCATGGCGATCGCGATCGCCATGCCCATGACGGCGGAATCTGTAGCGATTTACCTGGGAATTATCAAAGCTGGCTGCGTGGTGGTTTCTATCGCCGATAGTTTTGCTGCTAACGAGATCGCCATCAGATTGCGTATAACTCAGGCAAAGGCAATTTTTACCCAAGACTATATTCAGCGTGGTAGCAAACAGTTACCTCTTTATAACAAAATTGTTGATGCCGATGCCCCTAAAGCAGTCGTGCTGTCGCTCGATACTTCCGTGTCTGGAACACTGCGTTCTAGCGATTTAGCTTGGCAGGAATTTCTCAGCTCAAACGAACGATTCGATGCCGTAGCCACCGCACCGGAAGCTTATACTAATATCTTATTTTCCTCTGGCACTACGGGAGAACCCAAAGCTATTCCTTGGACTCAAACAACACCCCTCAAATGTGCAGTTGACGGACATTTGCACCAAGATATTCACCCTGGAGATGTCGTAGCCTGGTCAACCAATCTAGGTTGGATGATGGGACCTTGGCTGATTTATGCCAGTTTAATTAATCGGGCAACTATTGCTCTCTACTACGACGCACCCACCGAGAGAGGATTCGGTCAATTTATTCAAGCGGCACGGGTGAATATGTTGGGGGTAGTACCCAGTCTAGTCAGCATTTGGAAAACAACTGCTTGTATGCAAGGGCTTGATTGGAGTGCGATTAAAGCATTCAGCTCGACGGGCGAATGTTCCAATCCACAGGACATGCTGTTTTTGATGTCTTTATCGGGATACAAGCCGATAATCGAATACTGTGGTGGGACTGAGATTGGTGGAGCTTACATCACTGGGACGCTGGTACAGCCTGCGGCTCCTGCAACTTTCACAACTCCTGCACTAGGATTAGATTTTATTATTTTCGCAGGCGATCGCCCTACTAACAAAGGCGAGTTGTTTATTATCCCCCCTTCCATCGGACTTTCTACCACATTACTCAACAAAGACCATCACCAGGTCTATTTCGCCGATACTCCCTCTCTTCCGTCTGCTGTCAGGGCGGGTTTACCAGACCAATTGGTGAATCAACAAATATCCTCCCAAGAAATCACGCCCCTACTTTCTACTCCCCTGCGCCGTCATGGAGATTGGATCGAATGCCTACCCAATGGGTACTATCGCGCTTGCGGTCGCGTTGACGACACGATGAATTTGGGAGGTATTAAGGTCAGCGCGACTGAAATCGAGCAAGTCCTCAATTCTGTAGCGGGAATTTATCAAACTGCCGCGATCGCTGTCTCTCCTCCAGAAGGGGGTCCTAGCCAGTTGGTAATTTTTGCGGTGGTTGCACCAGATCGACAGCAGGACAAAGCAACGCTCAAAACCCAGTTACAAAAGGCGATCGCTTCGCAGCTCAATCCCCTGTTCAAGATTTACGATCTGGCGATCGTTGATGCTTTACCTCGCACTGCCTCAAATAAAGTGATGCGTCGTGCCTTGCGCGATCGGGCTTCTAGCACAAACGTATTTAACAAATAACGAATGAGAGCCATAACGCGCTAATCTTATGAATGACTGAGATTGCTATATGGCTAAATTCAAAGTTTTTGTGACTCGTCGCCTGCCGATCGCCTTAGATCGACTTGACCAAATTGCTGATGTCGAAGTTTGGTCGGAGCGCCAACCACCTCCTGACGACGTGTTACTAGAAAAGATCGGCGCGATCGATGGTTTGCTGTGTCTGCTTACCGACCGGATCGATCGACACTTAATAGAGGCAGGAACGTCACTCAAGGTCATTAGCCAAATGGCAGTTGGCTACGATAACATTGACATCCCAACTGCGACTGCCAGACATCTTCCCGTAGGTCACACGCCTGATGTTTTGACAGATGCGACCGCAGACTTTGCTTGGACGTTGTTGATGGCAGCAGCACGGCGAGTTGTGGAGGCAGATCGGTTCGTGCGTGCGGGTCAGTGGCAGACTTGGGAACCGGACTTGTTGCTAGGAGCGAATATTGCTGGAGCCACTCTAGGTATCGTCGGTTTGGGGCGGATCGGTCAAGCAGTAGCTCGCCGTGCTAAAGGGTTTGACATGCGAATTTTGTATGCAGAGCGGCAGCGTTTGGAAATAGAACAATCTCTCGGTGCAGAGTGCGTGACATTCGATCGCCTGCTGCAAGAGTCAGATTTTGTGACGATTCACGCTCCCTTGACTGAAGATACTTATCATCTTTTTAGCCAGCCGCAATTTCAGCGGATGAAGCGATCGGCAATTTTAATTAACACGGCACGAGGACAAATTGTAGACTCAGAGGCTTTGTATCAAGCACTGAAGGAGCGACAAATCGCTGCCGCAGCCTTGGATGTCACCGATCCAGAACCTATTGCGCCTCAAAGCTTGTTGCTGACGTTGGATAACCTGATAATTACGCCTCATATTGCTAGTGCCAGCCGTCCGACACGAGAAAAAATGGCAAGCATGGCGATCGCCAATCTTGTTGCTGGACTTAGGGGCGATCGTCTGCCGCATTGCGTTAATCCTGAAGTGTATCAATAGCGATCGCCAGAAAAAAGACAGCATTTGGACAGTGCGATCGGTATTCTCGTCTGAGAAAAAATTATGCGTGACTAGCTGAATTAGATCGATTGAGAGGAGACACGTATCTTAAGTTAAGTTTATTGCCGATCGCCTCGGGGTGAGTGCTGAATGCAATTCGATCTACAATTCATTGAAATGTCCTAGTTTTTATAGCAAAAATCCTTTTTACGAGTGCAGATTGTCAGTTGAAATCATGTTAGCTCAGTCAATTTTATTACTTAACTGCTTGCAGTAGTTGCATGTAAAATTAAATTTCACTGTAATTTTATACCTTTAGGTGGATTGCAAAATTTAAACTGATGCGATCGAAGATACATCTTGAATTCGGTTGCAAACCTCCGCGATCGGCAGATATTATGTCATCGGCAGACGAATGATACATTTCTTAAAAACCCGCTGTTCTAATGAACTTAAACAAGCTAAGGCGTAAGCGAGGGATCGTTTTAACTCGTGAAGGATGGCAAAAGTTTCAGAACGCAAAACTAGAGTTAGAGTTTCATCAAAAGTATGGGGAAAAATTTACACTCGAAGAATTAAGCGGACGCACTCAATTAACAACTGCTACCCTCGCCAAAATACTAACTCGTGAAGAAGGGGTTGACAAGCGAACCCTAATTAATTTATTCGCAGCATTTAACTTAGAGCTGAATACAAGTGACTATTCACAGCCTAGCCTAGATGCAAAGCAACCAGAATGCGCGATCGCATTTACACATCAAGACTGGGGTGATGTGATTGACGTATCCATATTCTACGGACGTGCGGCAGAACTAGCCACATTAGAGCAATGGATTATCGAAAGTCGCTGCCGAGTCGTAACGCTGTTGGGTGTGGGAGGCATTGGTAAATCTACTCTAGCGGCTAAGTTAGCAGAACAAGTTAAGGATAAATTTGAGTTTTTTCTTTGGAGATCTTTGTCCAATGCTCCATCACTCAAAGATCTTCTCGATAGCTTGCTGCAATTTTTCTCCAACGAGCAGCAGGTTGAAACCGCTTTGCCAGACAATAATAGTCGGAGATTGTCGCAACTGATCGATTATTTACAAAAATACAGATGTCTACTATTACTCGATAACACTGAAACAATTATGCAATGTGGCGTTCAAACTGGGCGCTACTGTCAGGGACGTGAAGATTACGGTCAGCTTTTCAAACGGTTGGGAGAAGTTCCCCATCAAAGCTGCGTGCTGCTTACTAGTAGGGAAAAACCTAAAGAATTAGCCTTATTAGAAGGAGAAGCACTACCTGTTCGATCGCTACAACTGAGTGGTTTAAGTAAGTTAGAAGTAGAAAAAATCTTTCGCCTCAAAGGAATCTCCGGTTCTGACGAAGAATGGCAAGCATTAGCCGAGCGCTATGCAGGCAATCCATTAGCATTAAAAATTATTGCTACGACTATTGGAGATATTTTTAATGGTAGCATATTAGAATTCTTGCAACAAACTACTATAGTATTTGGCGAACTACGCGAACTTTTAGAACAACAAGTTGAACGGTTATCAGATATAGAGAAAGAGTTAATATATTGGCTGGTCATCAATCGAGAGCCAATCTCGATATTGCAATTGCAAAATGATATTTTCTCTCAGTTAACATTGACAAACTTGTTAGAGGCTTTGGAGTCGTTAAGGAGGCGATCGCTAGTTGAGAAAAGTGCGGCGCTTTTCACCCTCCAGCCTGTAGTCATGGAGTATGTGACGGCTCAATTGATTGGATTGATTTGTGCAGAAATAGTCGATCAAAAGAGCGTCATTCTTAGCAAGATAGCTTTATTAAAAGTCCAGAGTCAAGAGCGGATAAAAGCTGTTCAAATTAGCTGTCTGATCGAGCCAATTCTAGAAGAATTACTGACTATTTTTAGAACCAAAAGTCAGATTAAGCAACGGCTATCTCAACTTCTAGGTAAGTTAAGAATAGAATCTCCCCATGAACCAGGATATACAGCGGGAAATCTGCTCAATCTACTTTGTTATCTCCAGACAGATTTAACTAATTATGACTTTTCTCATCTGAATATTTGGCAAGCCGATCTGCGCCAACGCACCTTACACAATGTAAATTTTGCCTACGCCGATCTCTCCAAATCTATATTTACTAAATCCTTTAGTAATATTTCCGCGATCGCCTTTAGTGACGATGGTAAAGTTTTGGCTGTGAGTGACGCTAGAGGCGAGATTTGCTTATGGCGAGAATTTATCGATGGCGAACAAATTTTGAGCTTGCAAGGACATACAGATTGGGTACAAGCGATCGCCTTTTGTCCCGATCGCAAAATCATTGGTAGTGTTAGTACTGACCAAACCTTAAGATTATGGAATATTAGCACTGGTGAATGTCTGAGAACTTGGCAAGGGCATTCTGAAAGAATACATTCAGTAGCATTTAGTCCTCAAGGTCATGCGATCGCTAGTAGTAGCGACGATCGCACGGTAAAGTTGTGGGATACCAGCACTGGTGAATGTATGAGGACAATGCAAGGACATACAGACTGGGTGTTTTCAGTCACATTTAGTCCTCAAGGTCATATCTTGGTCAGTGGTGGCAGAGATCGCACGATTCGCTGTTGGGATGTCAATACTGGTCGAATTGTGCAAACTTTACAGGGGCATACTGGTTGTATCCGCACAGTTGCTTTCTGTCCTGATGGACAAACTTTTGCCAGTAGCAGCGACGATTGCACGGTGAAAATTTGGGATGTTAGTACTGGAAAATGTTGCCAAACCTTGCACGGACATACGGGTTGGGTGTTGTCAGTATGCTATAGCCCAGATGGACAAATTCTTGCTAGCAGTAGTAGCGATCGCACGATTAGATTGTGGCGTGCTGTCACTGGTGAGTGTATCAAAGTTTTGTCAGGACATGCTGGAGCAATTCAGTCAACTACTTTTAGTCCCGATGGTAACACTCTAGTCAGTGGCTGTGACGGTCAAACAGCTATGTTATGGGATGTTAGTACTGGAGAAGCCTTGAGAACTGCACGAGGATATCACGACGGTGTATGGTCGGTAGTCTTTAGTCCCGATGGTAAAACTATAGCGACTAGCGACAATAACCAGAAGGTAAAGCTGTGGGATACCAGCACTGGTCAATGTCGCAAAGCTTTGCAGGGACATACGGGTTGGGTCAGAACAGTTACCTTTAGTCCCGATGGACAAACTTTTGCTAGTGGTTGTGACGATCGCACAGTAAAAATTTGGCATAGCAACAATGGGCAATGCTACCAAACTTTGGAAGGTCATGCTAGTCGGGTGAAATCAATTACCTTCAATCCTCAAGGAAACGTTTTAGCTAGTGGGAGTGACGATCGCACAGTGCGACTTTGGAATCTTAGCACTGGACAATGCGTGAATGTTTTGGAACACACTCATGGAGTGTGGTCTGTTGCCTTTAGTCCTCAAGGTAAAATCTTAGCCACTGGCTGCGACGACCAAAAATTATGGTTGTGGGATTGTAACACTGGCGGCGAATGCTACAAGATTCTCCAAGGTCACGCGGGTTGGATATTGTCAGTGATTTTCTTACCGATCCCCCTAACCCCCCTTGAAAAGGGGGGCGAAGAGGGAATCTTGGCTAGTGGCAGTAAAGATAAAACTGTGAGATTATGGGATGTTAGCACTGGTCAGTGTCTCAAAATTTTAGAGGGACATACAGGTTGGGTAACATCAGTTGCCTGCTCTGCGCAAGCACCTGCGGCAAACAGTCGAGATAGCCCAAATCTGTTGGCTAGTGGTAGCACTGACGCAACTGTCAAATTGTGGAATGTTAGCACTGGTGAGTGTGTCAAAACTTTTCAGGGACACACTCACTGGATTCGGTCAGTTGCATTCTGCCCTCAAGGTAAAATTCTGGCTAGTAGTAGCGAAGACGAGACAGTTAAGCTGTGGGATATTTCGACTGGTGAGTGCATCAGAACTCTTAGGAGTAAAAAGCCTTACGAAGGCATGAACGTTACTGGCGTTACAGGTTTAACAGTAGCAGCGATCGCCTCTTTAAAAGCTTTAGGCGCAGTTGAGCATCTAGAAGAATAGTCACTAGGGGGTGAGTGAAGCATGGATAACTCGGCACTTGTCTCCCTAGTTAATCTTTGCTTTACTTAAAAACCCAAATTTGTCTACCACCTATAAATAGATTTTTATCAAAAAATACATTAGAATTATTGAGAAAAAGTCTCTAAAAATCCGAACCTTGGTGCAAATAGACCTATCTGCATCGAGTTTCGGAAATTTTTCTGGATGCAACTCGTCTAAATCTAACCAAACAGCAGCAAATTCCAGTAGGGCTAAGAGTATAAAAAAACACTTGATTTGTCTATGGACTTGCTAAAACCAAAACGCAGTCGAGGTGTTATTCTCACTCGTGAAGGATGGCAAAAGTTTCAGCAAGCAAAACTCGCTTTAGAAATACTGGAGAAGGCTGGCAACAAGTTCACGCTGGAAGAATTAAGCGATCGCACGGGTTTAACGACTGTTACTCTGGGAAGAGTAATGAGTTGTAAAGAAGCAGTTGACAAGCGCACGCTTGTCAGCTTGTTTATGTCATTTAATCTAGAGTTGCAAAAAAGCGACTATGTTAACCCCAACCAAGTTAACACAAACCAAAATTTGGAGGAGCCGCTAGAAGTTCAGGTTACTCCTAAGCGACAAGATCTCAAAGAAGCAATTTGCGTTTCAGTATTCTACGGGCGTATAGAAGAAATTGCCAAGTTGGAGCAATGGGTGCTGAAAGATCGCTGCCGAGTGGTGGCACTATTGGGCATGGGGGGAATTGGTAAAACTTCTCTGGCTGTCAAGCTGGCAACACAAATTCAGGATCGGTTTGAATACGTCCAGTGGATTTCGCTACGAGACGCGCCACCTGTCGAGACTGTTTTGGCTCAAGCGATCCAATTTTTATCTGATGAGCAAGAAATAGATTTATCAGAAAGCATTGGTGAGAGAATATCGCGATTGCTTTTCTACTTGCGATCGTCTCGCTGTTTGCTGATTCTCGACAATGCCGAGTCGATTTTGTGTAGTGGTAGTCGAGCCGGACAATATCAGGAAGGATATGCAGGTTATGGGGAACTGTTAAAAAGGGTGGGAGAAACTCCCCATAATAGCTGCTTGCTGTTGACAAGTCGGGAAAAACCTAAAGATTTAGTCCCGCTTGAAGGCAAAGGATTGCTCGTGCGATCGCTTCCATTGAATGGTCTAAAGGCGACGGATGGGGAGAAAATCTTTAGAATTAAGGGGGTTTCTGGAGCGATCAAAGAATTAGAAGTACTGGTCGATCGCTATGCAGGGAATGCTTTAGCATTAAAAATAGTGGCGACGACGATTCAAGATGTATTTGATGGTAGTGTTTCGGAGTTTTTGAAACACAATACCGTAGTTTTTGGCGATATTCACGAACTTTTAGAGCAGCAGTTTGAGCGGTTAATAGATTTAGAACAGGCGATCGTCTACTGGCTAGCGATTAGTCGAGAACCAGTTTCACTGTCAGAATTGCGATCGGATTTTGTCACGCCAGTATCGCCAGCAAAATTTATAGAAGCTGTAGAATCTCTGTCACGGCGAAGTTTAATTGAAAAAACTGAGGCGCTTTTCACCCTCCAGCCTGTAGTCATGGAATATGTAACTGAGCGATTGGTGGCTCAGGTTTGTTTGGAGATTTGTAGTGAAAAAATTACTCTGTTCAATTCCTATGCCCTGATGAAGGCTCAAGGCAAAGACTATGTTAAGGATACTCAAATTCGCTTAATTCTTCAACCAGTTAGCGATCGCCTGTTGAGTATATTGAGAACGAAAAAAAGTCTAGAAAAGCAGCTAAATAAAATTAGAGTAACGCTGCAAGAGCGATCGCCATTAGAACCTGGGTATGCAGCAGGAAATATTCTCAATTTGCTTTGTCATCTGGAAACTGACTTAAGTGGCTATGATTTTTCTAACCTAAGTGTTTGGCAAGCAGACCTACAGCGGGTGAAATTGCACGATGTCAATTTCCAAAACGCCGATTTAGCTAAATCTAGTTTTGCTGAAACTTTTGGTGGTGTTGCATCGGTTGCTTTTAGCCCTGATGGTAAACTTTTGGCTATGGGCGATAGCAATGGCGAGATTCGCTTGTACCAAGTTGCAGATGGCAAACCAGTCCTCACCTGTCAAGCACATAATAACTGGGTTACATCACTTGCTTTTAGTCCTGATGGCAGTACCCTTGCTAGTGGTAGTAGCGACAGCAAGGTAAAGTTGTGGGAGATCGCCACAGGTCAATGCCTTCATACCTTACAAGGACATGAGAATGAAGTGTGGTCAGTTGCATGGAGTCCAGATGGTAATATATTAGCCAGTGGCAGTGACGACTTCTCGATTCGGTTGTGGAGTGTCCACAATGGTAAATGCCTTAAAATCTTCCAGGGACATACAAATCATGTAGTCTCGATTGTCTTCAGTCCTGATGGAAAGATGCTAGCCAGTGGTAGTGCTGACAATACTATCAGGTTGTGGAATATCAATACTGGTGAATGTTTCAAAACTTTTGAGGGACACACTAATCCAATCCGCTTGATAACCTTTAGTCCTGATGGACAAACACTGGCGAGTGGCAGTGAAGACCGCACAGTAAAGTTATGGGATCTCGGCAGTGGTCAATGCCTCAAAACTTTCCAGGGACATGTTAATGGAGTATGGTCGGTTGCTTTTAATCCGCAAGGCAATCTTCTAGCCAGTGGCAGTCTCGACCAGACAGTCAAGTTGTGGGATGTCAGCACTGGTGAATGCCGCAAAACCTTCCAGGGACATTCTAGTTGGGTATTTTCAATTGCTTTCAGTCCACAGGGCGATTTCCTAGCCAGTGGTAGTCGCGACCAAACGGTAAGGCTATGGAATGTTAATACGGGTTTCTGCTGCAAAACTTTCCAAGGGTATATCAATCAAACACTCTCGGTTGCCTTTTGTCCAGATGGGCAGACTATAGCCAGTGGTAGTCACGACTCTTCGGTTCGATTGTGGAATGTTAGCACTGGTCAAACTCTGAAAACTTTTCAGGGACATCGGGCTGCCGTGCAGTCAGTTGCATGGAGTCCCGATGGTCAAACGCTAGCCAGTGGCAGTCAAGACTCCTCGGTTCGATTATGGGATGTCGGCACTGGTCAAGCCTTGAGAATTTGCCAAGGACACGGGGCTGCAATCTGGTCGATTGCGTGGAGTCCTGACAGTCAGATGTTGGCAAGTAGCAGCGAGGATCGAACAATAAAGTTGTGGGATGTCAGCACTGGTCAAGCTCT
Organism: Chroococcidiopsis sp. [FACHB-1243]; assembly: GCF_014696895.1. Lineage (NCBI taxonomy): Bacteria > Bacillati > Cyanobacteriota > Cyanophyceae > Chroococcidiopsidales > Chroococcidiopsidaceae > Chroococcidiopsis > Chroococcidiopsis sp. [FACHB-1243]. The sequence continues at coordinate 69,826 of NZ_JACJQX010000017.1, forward strand.
AAAAACTTTTCAGGGGCATCGTGCTGCAATTTGGTCAGTTGCTTTTAGTCCGTGTGGGAGAATGCTAGCAAGTGGCTCTTTAGACCAGACTCTCAAGCTGTGGGATGTTAGCACCGATAAATGTATTAAAACACTTGAAGGACATACGAACTGGATTTGGTCGGTTGCATGGAGTCAAGATGGTGAGCTGATAGCAAGTACCAGTCCAGACGGAACCTTAAGATTATGGAGTGTCAGCACTGGTGAGTGCAAAAGAATAATACAAGTAGATACGGGTTGGTTGCAATTAGTTGCCTTTAGTCCAGACAGCCAAACGCTAGCAAGTAGCAGTCAAGATTACACCCTCAAACTCTGGGATGTCAGCACTGGTGAATGTCTCAAAACTTTGCTAGGACATACGGGTTTGATCTGGTCAGTTGCATGGAGTCGAGATAACCCAATTTTGGCTAGCGGTAGTGAGGATGAGACAATAAGATTGTGGGATATAAAAACGGGTGAGTGTGTAAAAACTCTGAGAGCTGAGAAACTCTACGAGCGCATGAACATTACAGGGGTTACAGGTTTAACCCAAGCGGCAGTGGCGACGCTGAAAGCGTTGGGGGCAGTTAATTAATAATATTTGGCAGATGTAATTCATGGTTAGACAAACTACGTCAACAAGTTGAACAAAAATCAGCAGTTTTGTAACCTGTGTTCGTTAGGTTTTGCTTGTGTACTCGCTGTCGCTCTTACGGTTTTAACTGTAAGATAAAAAATTTGCAATCAGAGATTGTAGTGTAAATCACATAGAGTTTTGATGGATAAAGCTATCGCTCTACCCATCCTACAACTGAGCGTAACGACCTACTAAAAGATATCGATTGCTGGCTAAGCCTGCTTTATTAAGCGAACAGAAGTGAAATCTATCAGTGAGCAGTTTCGAGATCGTTTGGCAGTCCTTGTGCGAATTCCTGGAAGAAAATGCTTTCCAAATCAAACTCCATGTCATCCAAGATCTTGAAGATGCTCTCAGTTAGGCTGCTTGTATCATAATTGCAATCCAAAGATTGCCGATCGATCGCTGTAGCTGTTAAAGTTGCCATGATTTTCTCCTTGTAATTGAGTAGTTTTGTTGAGAGTGTTGTGGACGAGTTTTGGTTGTACGCGAATAGCTGATAATTAGATTTCATCAGTGTTTGTTTGCTCTAATGCTTTCAACACATGCGCTAGTTCCTCCTCTGATATGTAATCTTCACTAGGCGGGCTGAAACACAGCAGTGCAGTCTCGTAGCAAGCTCTTGCCACTTGGACACGCTCATCAGACGTAAGCTCAGTCATCATATCCACTGTCTCGTCTACGTGTCCGACATCATTACCAATACCACTATGTACCCGCAAGCAACGAGTGGCATGGGTATTAGGTAGCAGCAAAGCCTCTACCCTTTGGATGTAATCTTCTTTGATCCCCATAGCTAAACGCTCCATTGTATAAGAATAACCAGCACAACCAATTGGATCTCTTGCCTGTACGCTCCGAGTGAAATAATTTACCAAAGTTGCTGCTGCTGGGGGAACAAGTTCTTTCACCACAGCCTCAGCCTTATATCCCATTGACTGAATATCGAGCAGGGCAAGTCGGTCGTGACCCGCTTCCTCACTGGCTTTTTGTGCAGCCCACCCAGCTAGAACCATGCGTCCGGCTGAAGCGAAGCGCCAAGCAGCTGTCTCCATCAGTTGTTGCGTGGGTTGGCATAGATGATAAGAACCTGCTAGTCGCCATACCCAACGTGTGGGGGTCAAGGCTGGTGGTCTGCGGCGAGTCTTCACCCGACTCCAAGCTAACGCTATTGCTCCATCCAACTGCTTTTGAGTTTTAGCTTTGTTGCTTGCGTCAACTGACTTTTCAGTGAAGATAATGCCTTGTTTTGCAGAACTAGGTTGATGCACCCAACTGCGTTTAGTGGTCTTCACTATTGTTGTATCAGCCGCAAAACCCGTCGATGCATCATCAGTTGCAGATTGTTGGTTACTATTAGGCTGGCTATTATTAGATGTATACTGCCAAGAGCGGCTAGCAGTTTTCACCACCGTTGTATCAGCTACGAAACCCGCTGATTCAGCACTCTTGAAAGAAGTCATGTCACTTGGCGATGGTATAGAAATCTCAGATGTTTGTTCGCCAGCCTCAAACTGTTCGGTCATTTGCACTTCCTCGGTTTGATGTTTAGCGTTCATTGTTAGCGAACTAGCTCCAATAAAGGTTGACAAACAGCTTTAATCGTGCATCAAAAAGTATTGGACGACTTTCCTCATCTCTAAATAGCAGATTTATTTGCGATTATGAGGACAAGATACGTAGTGCTGCTGTTGATTTCGCCTTGCCTTCTCGAATGCGTCTATCGAGAGAGGCGTTATGAATTTCAGTTTGCTAGCTTCAAGATAATTTTCCAAGCAAAGATAACAAAGTTAAGGAAAAAACTTGAATTTGTGGATGTCAACAGTAGCTGAAAGCTAAAGCTGGAAATAGTTTCAGCTTTCCAAAAGTGTACGAAAAGACAAATTTTTATAATTTCTTAACATTCTTAAGTTTTAGATTGTCGGCTTAACTTGCTTAAATTTTAAAACTTTATAAAATTCACGAGGGTGAGCAGATAACACCAGTTTAGTTTGTCAAATATTAGTGATAAGGTATGATTATTTTACTGTGGCGATCGCGACATAATCGCCACAGAGGATACAATAACGCTTCAGTCACAGCTATGCGATCGCCAAAAGTTAAGCAAGCAATCTAAGCAATTTCTTGAGTATCGATAAAAAAACTAACTTTAAGAACGTTAGCCAATTCTAGCGTTTAGAGTAGCTAATTGCTGAAATCCTTTTCAGATGGAAGTTAGAGCAACTTCTAGCAGAAGGATTAAATAGAAATTTCAATTTTTTGCTTATCTTTTTTATCTTTACTTGCTAAAACCCGACCCAAGTAGCACATTGGTAGTCACTGGCAACAATTTACACGCAGACAGCAAACTCTACAGTCAACCAAAGGATTGACGTCAACACAACTCAGCTTCTACTCTCTCACATGGTAGAGGTTTTTAGGTGATGCAGCGGTTTAATTACTACAGAGACTTGCTTACAGATTATTCCAAGCCAGATTTGATTTCCAACGAGTTAGCGGTAAAGCTACTCAACGATGCAGAAGCATACATATCTCTGCGCGAGGAGACACTTCCTCAAATTACCACAAACTACAGCCTAGTACAAATAGAACGAGAAAACAAAGATTGGTGGTCAACGCATTGTGAAGCTTGGCGACAAGGGCGGGCTGATATTTTAGCAAGGGAGTACACTGATGAACTGGTATACCTTTGTGCGGACGGACCTTTTTACGGCAGAATCGCAGCGAAGCACAGAGAAGAACATTGGTGGGCAATTACCGCTCAACCGGGTGTCACGATGAGTTGGCCCATTGTCATGTTCCATGATGAAGTTGTCTATACGGAATGGTGCTGTATAGATAACGAGAGCAATGAAACAATTGCTAGAGGGAATGAGACTATACTACGACGCGGACACCGAGGCGGCTGCTATTTGAAAAGCTCGCATTTAGATTTTTCTCGCGATGTTTATGCACCAAGCGAATTTTTGTACTGGCTCAGACGCGAACCAGAAACTTAGTAGTTATTCGGACACAAAGCTAACTCAAAGCATTGTTTTTAAGTATTGAGGAGTGAAAGAATTTCAAATTTGATTGAATGTAGGAAAAGCTAAGAATAAAGTTGTAGTTTCTTTAAGTAATGGGTGTGATTTTATGAACTCTAATCGCTTACTTGAGAGCCAAGAATTCCACACTGTCGATATAGACTCGCTGATTGAAAATGCTAGGATGGTAGGATTTCAAAAGTTCTTGCTTCAGTCTCATCCTCTTTTGAGTAAAGTTTTTGAATTTATCGAAGCACGTTATTGCGATTCAATTAGTCTGCGAGAGGTGGCTGAAGCGGTTGGTCGTTCTCCGGCGTACTTGACTGACCTGGTGCGACGGGAAACCGGAAAAACTGTGCTGAGCTGGATTGTGGAACGCCGCATGGCAGAAGCACGCTGTCTATTACTTGAAACTGGTCAGTCAGTAGAGCAGATTGCTGAAGCAGTAGGTTATTTTGATAGACGGCATTTCAGTCGCTTGTTTCTCCGGTTCCACGGATTGACTCCACAAGCTTGGCGGAGAAAATATCAAAGTAGGAGCGTTCCACTTTTGCAAGTAGACCTGAAAGAGGAAAAGCCAAGCAATCTGATTGAGCAAAGAGCCAAAACTATAACTGCTGTAGAAGCTCAAAGACTACAGGTTTGTATACAAGAGATTGTTGAGATTCTGTATCAGAACATAACAATTGGTCAAGAGAACTTGAATGAGGCATTTCTGTAGAAACTTGTAGATGCTATTTATTGGGGGTTGTTCAAATCATGAACCAACATCTATTTCACGATGAAATTACTCTGGCAGAACAAGCAGAAGAATTAGCAAAAAAGGCAATTAAGTTAGGATTAATCCCAAGTTTTGTTGTTCGACATTTTCCAGATAGTTGGGAATTCTATATCCCTAACGAAAAGGAATCTGCTGCTCTGACTCCAGAAGAAGCATATCTTCAGTTAAAGAAACTAACTGGAAATTTTAGCAAGTAGAGACGGAATAAATCTGCTAGTCTTCACTTCAATTGAGAACCAGAAAAAAGATAGCAGACTTGTCCCCAAAGTTTAGCCCTTGTGTTTGTATTTAGAGAGACATAAACTAATACAAAGTCACGTTCCTAACAACCAATAGACGGAAGCAGTGCGGAACGTATTGTGTATACGATCTATGTCTTTCACAATACGTTCCGCTTTTTCATATTTATGAAAATACAATTGGTCAGCCAATCGAGAGCTGAGAAAAACTAGTTTTTATTTAACCTTGTTTATTTAAGTCGCGATGACCGTAGACGGAGTACGCCTTGTTTCAATCAATCGAGTTGATGAGAAAAATGGCAAAAATTATCCAAATCGACTTCAAGCGCGATCGCTCGCAGAAGAAAACAGCTAGTAGCAGAACAGTTATGCTAGATTTTACCCAAGCGCTTGCTCAAGTTCCGGGGCTAATCCAGAAAATTTGGATGATTAACAACGAAAATACTTCAAAAGCAGGGGGTATTTATTTGTTTGAGGATGAAGCGAGTGTTTTTGATTATTTTAACGGACCAATATTTAATCGAATTATCAGCGATCCAAACTTTGAAGAGATTGTCGTTAAATCATTCGAGCTTAATGAAAAATATAGCTTTCTAGCCGAAGGTTCTGTTACCGATCTACTCAGAGGTTTAAGTGGTTTCAAGTCAAATAGTTTTAAAACTAGTGAAAGTATTTTGTTTCAATAAGAAATATTTTATGTTTCATGACTGTATTAGTGTAAATGCGATGGACTGAATCTGACAATTTGATTTAGTAGGAAAATTGTAACAGATGGCTCTCATATTTGCTCCTCCACAAACTCAGCGTTCTCTAAAGCTTCTTTGTTGCTATGTGAATAGCACTCGAAAGATTCAGATTCTCCGAATTGCAAATGTTTCGTATTGTCACTTTGAGCGCGTTATTTTCTCAGGTCAACGTATTTTATTTGAGGCTCCGAGAAATGCTCATTTAGAAATCCATACATGCGACATGTGCAGTGCTATTCTGTCGGATAAGATACCCTGCGATCGCCTCCGAATAGATTGACTGGCAGCGCTGTTTTGAGTAAATTTAAGTTGGATTAAAGAAGGCGATCGTAAAAATAAATGTCGCTACGACTAAATTAATGAATTCATTAAAAAAATTATAGAAATAAGTTTTTCAATATACGTATTTGTTTGCCTGCTCTCCTGTAGTTATCCATTTGGCGAGGTATTAAGCAATGTCCATGCAAGATATGGTTAAAGGTGTAGAGAAGTTCCGAATCAATTACTTTTGCTCTCACCAAGAGATGTTTGGGCGGCTAGCTCAAGGTCAAGCTCCCCAGGTACTCTTTATCACTTGCTCTGACTCTCGAATCGATCCAAATCTGATTACTCAAACTCAACCAGGCGAACTGTTTGTCATTCGCAATGTTGGTAACATCGTTCCACCTTTTGGTACTGCAAATTTTACTGAAGCAGCAGCAATTGAATATGCGATTCAGGCTTTAGGAATAAAAGATATTATTATTTGCGGTCATTCTCACTGCGGCGCTATGAAGGGGTTGTTGCAGTTAGGTAGCCTCGCTCAAGAGATGCCTTTGGTTTACGAATGGTTACACCATTATGCAGCAGCCACTCGTCGCCTAGTTCAGGATAACTATCAAGAATATGAAGGTGAGGAACTTTTAAGTCTTACCGTTAAGGAAAACGTTTTGACGCAGATAGAAAACTTAGAGACTTACCCAGTCATTCGCTCTCGACTGCGATCGGGGCAACTCTTTCTTCATGCCTGGGTTTATGAAATTGAGAGTGGAAATGTTATTGCCTACAATGCCAACTTAGGTCAATTTGTCCCGATTAAAGACCCACTACCTGTGCCTGACCCCATAGCTGGCGTGCGCTCAGGTTTATCGGAGTTAATGGAGTTGTAAAATATGAACTTTATCAAGCCTAATAATGCCCTAGAGCAGTGCAAGCGTTTGCTCAATAAGGCAAGAAACACATTTAAAGGAAAGCATCACCTGTACACTGGTGAAACACTAAATTGGTTTCAAGTCATTTTACGGCTTGAAAGAACAGTTATTCCCGTCATTTTTCCTTGGGTACTTTTTTGTAGTGGATATGGTTTTTTTATATCATTAATTCACTATTTTGACACAGATATAGTATTTCCCGAAAAAAATGGTGTTATTACTAATGCCATTTTAAGTTTCAATGTGGGTCTAACTTTATTGTTAGTTTTTCGCACGAATACAGCTCACGATCGCTTTTGGGAAGCCCGCAAGCTTTGGGGAAGGCTAGTCAATACGGTTCGGAACTTAGCTCAGGGAATTTACATAGTTATCAAAGATAGCTCGCCTCAAGAAAGAGTAGAAAAAGAGGCAATTCTCAAACTGTTAGTTGCTTTTCCAATTGCTATGAAATTACATCTAAGAGCAGAAGTAATGGACAAGCAGTTAGCCTCATTGATGTCTGAAAATCAGTACTTTAAACTCAAAACTGTTCGCCATTCTCCACTACAGATTGTCTTTTGGATTAGGGATTATCTGCAACATCAGTACGAACGTAATTGTGTGAACATCTATCAATTAACTGCTTTACACGCTCTGTTAGATGAGTTAATCAACATTTTGGGAGGCTGCGAACGCATTTTGAAAACACCACTACCTTTAATCTATTCCATTAAATTTAGACTGCTGGTATTAATCTATTGTTTAATATTACCGCTGGAATTAGTGAAAAACTTGACTTGGTGGACTGGTTTAATTATGGCTTTTGTAAGTTTCACCTTGTTAAGTATTGAACAAATTGGCTCAGAAATAGAAGAACCTTTTGGGTATGATGCAAATGACTTACCCTTAGATGTAATTTGCAACACTATGCTACAAAATGTTGAAGAGTTAATTGCAGTTGCTCCCAGCAGCAGTTGTTCTTGGCGAGTATAAGATTGCGAACGAGTTAACATCTAATAATTTCTTGATCGGCACGAAAACATAGCAATTTTAGCTATGCTGTTGCCGATCTAGAGATTGCATGTGAGCAGGCGATTGAAGAAATAGTTGGTCATTTTTGAACCAAAGGGCGAATTCCACCACCGCGAGGGATGGCAGCCTATCGGCGCAGCAAGAGTGTAATCGAGGCGATCGCATTTTTGCCATTTGCCATCTACGCGCCAACCTATGCGATCGCCGAAGCGCTCGATAACTGTATTATCCTGAGCAATGGTGGTATTAAGAGAACCACCCACGTTTTGATAAATCTGCATCTGCACGCTGAAGCCAAAACGACCCTTGCTATAAGTTGTCCAGAGGCTATCAATTACGTGCAGTTCGTTGCAGGGAAATTGCTTCACGTCTTCAGGGGTGATAGATTCAAGCTCTCGCTGCCCTGTTATCGCTAGGATGACCCGAATAGTCTCCCAGTCTGCTTCTTGTAAATTCCCTGCTGCTAATAAATCTCGTAGCTTTTTGTATTTGTGGATATCTGCAACTAGTCGCAAATTATCCTCTGACTGAGTAACTCGTTCGCTAAGGCAAGAGAAAAGCTGGTTGAATTGCTGTAATTGCTCTTCCATCGCGGCTAAACGAGCAATGACTTCGGATTCATGTGTAGTAGACATTAGATTCCTAATTAAAGTACTTGTTTTGAGTTTCTGATAAGATAAACAAACGAGCAGCTACTTGTTTTATTGCTCTATTTCTCTATCCCTTGCAGTCTTCAGCTCTCGAAGGCATTCTTGTCCAGCACCGACAAGGAATCCTAAACTAGCACCAATCAAAGCATATTTTTTATGCAAATTTTGGTAAGACTGGCTTTCGTACTGAAGTTGATTAAAGTTACGCTGACCAATTTTGGTAGCAGCTAAACTAATAACTACGCCGACAAGAGCGGTCATAATTCCTGACAAAATAATTAGCCTGACCTTCATAGTTGTCCTATAGAGTAAATTGGATTAGTGGTGTAAGAAAAAGGAATAGAACAGATAGAAAATGGTGATAGCAAACAAGATGTGGTTAAGATAGTCGTTGAAATTCCATTTACGAAACATTACCGTTACCTCGGAATACTACTTGACTAAATCGAATAGTTCATTCGTTTTGAGAAGAAGCTTGAAAATTGGGAAGAGCCTGCTCCCTCTCGTCTTGAATCTGCGGTTGTTGAAATCCTGGCTCGCTAGGTGTACCTGATTTACCTGATTTTAAGAAACGCTCTTCTAGTTTCTTGATCGTGACGTACAGAACTGGTACTAAAAACAAGCTTAAGATTGTCGAAATGAGGTAGCCACCAAAGAGCGCTGTCCCTAAAGACCAACGACTCATTGCTCCAGCTCCTTTAGCAATTACCAGGGGCCAGAAACCGACGAGACCAGCAAAGGCAGTCATCAGAATCGGTCGCAAGCGTTCTTTAGCAGCTCGAATTGCTGCCTGGGTAATATCCATACCTGTCTCTAACGACTGGTTGGCAAATTCTACAATCAGAATTGCGTTCTTACTCGCCAGACCAATTAACATCACCAAAGCTACCTGGGCATAGATATTATTGTTAACCGCTGGCCAAACTCCACCAGCTTGAAAAATATTTGCCCGTATGACAACTGCACCAATAGCACCCAAGATCGCCAACGGTACTGTAATCATAATGATCGTGGGATCGACGTAGCTTTCATACTGAGCGGCTAGCACCAGAAAGACCATCACAAAAGCTAAACCAAAAATAATCGGTGCAGCACCCCCAGAGGATTTTTCTTGAAAAGCAGTTCCCGTCCAGGCGTAGCCAAATCCCGGTTGCAACACTTCTTGAGCAACCTCTTCCATCGCTTGTATGGCTTGTCCTGTACTGTAGCCTGGTGCTGCTGCGCCTTGGATTTTGATCGCAGGATAGGCGTTGTAATGGCTCACAATTGGCGGATAGTTCAATCTTGTCAAGTTTACGACATTGCTCAGTTGGACTAGGTTGTTATCTTGAGAGCGTACGTATAAACGACTTATATCCTCGGGATTAGAGCGCACCGTTCCTTCTGCTTGGGCATAAACTCGATACAGCCGCCCGCCAAGAACGTATTGGTTAATGTATCGTGCGCCTAAATATGTCTGTAAGGTATTGAAAATGTCGTTAATTTCGATGTTCTGTGCCTTGGCTTGGCTGCGATCGATGGAAATTTGCATCATTGGCGTACCGAAGGTAAATTGAGTAAACACTCCCGCCAATTCTGGTCGTTTCTGGGCTGCGGCGATCGCCTTTTGAGTATTGTCGATCAGCGCTTCCATAGGTAGGGCAGCTTTATTTTGAATGTATAACTCAAACCCACCTGTAGAACCTAATCCATCCACTGGTGGTGCGTTGACGGCAATTGCCCGAGCTTCTGGAACTTTTGCCTGTAACCCCTGGTTAACCTTTTGCAGAACCCCAAAAACTGACTTATCTGCACCAGGACGCTCCTCCCAGTTTTTCAACTTAACGAATAGAAGTGTCTTGTTGCTAGCATTTCCTTCAAACCCAAAGCCAGCAGTGCCAAATGCATGTTCGACTTCGGGTAACGGCAGCATCACTTCTTCAGTAATCCGCGTCAGTAGGTCAGCACTGTAGTTTAAAGACACTCCTGCTGGAGCTTCGACAATCGCAAACAAATAGCCCTGATCCTCTTCAGGAATAAACCCTTGCGGAGTTGTCTGATAGATCCAACCCGTCGCGATCAATCCGGCAATAAAAACAGGAATGACAAGCAGCCGAATCCGAATCAGAAATTCTACTGTCTTGGTATATCCCGTTTTGAACCAGTCAAAAACCTGATTAAACCAACGAAACAACACTCCCAAAGGTCCGTGTACTTCCTCCTGCCTTCTTAGAATGATGGCTGACATACTAGGAGAAAAACTCAGGGCGTTAAAGGTAGAAATGGCGATCGAGAAAGCAATAACCAGAGCAAATTGCTTATAAACAATTCCTGTCGTACCAGGGAAGAAAGTCACGGGAATAAACACCGCCATGAGTACAACTGATGTCGCGACAACTGCTCCTGTCAGTTCCCCCATAGCATCTAGGGCTGCTTGCAGTGGTTTCATTCCTTGAGCTAATTTTGCAGATATTGCCTCCACCACCACAATTCCATCATCTACCACGAGACCAGTTGCTAAGATGATGCCAAACAAAGTTAACTGATTGAGACTAAACCCTAATACAAACGCTAAAGCCATTGCTCCGACTAGCGACACTGGAATGGCGATAGCAGGAACAAGGGTGGTGCGCCAGTCCTGTAAAAAGATAAAGATGACTAAGAACACCAACGCGATCGCATCGATCAGGGTTTTGAGGGCTTCATCGAGGGAAGCTGCCACGAATAAAGTATTATCTAAGGCAACTTCTGCTTTCAATCCAGGCGGAAAATTCTGTTCTAGCTCCGCCATTTTTTCTTTGACCAACTTAGCAGTGTTCCAGGCATTCGTACCAGGAAGTTGGTAGACTAAAAGACCGACTGCTGGCGCGCCGTCGAACATAGCATTGGTGCTATAGTCTTGCGCCCCTATTTCGGCTCGACCTACATCTTTAATTCTGATCAGCGTGCCGTCCGCACCGACTTTCACCACAGTGTTTTCAGCTTCTTCGGGAGTCGTGAATCGACCAGCTGCTCTCAGGGCAAATTCGTAACGCTGTTCGGAGGGAGTGGGCTGCTGACCAATTTTGCCTGCTCCTACCTGAATATTCTGTTCCGAAATGGCATCGATCGCATCCTGAGCCGTCAATTGTCTAGCGGCAAGGGCATCGGGGTCAAGCCAGATCCGCATGGCATACTTCCGTTCTCCCAGAATTACGGCGTTCCCTACCCCCTCGATCCGCTTGATTTCATCGAGAATTTGGCGATCGACATAGTTACTCACGAAAACAGGATTGTATGTGAATCGATCGTTCTTATCCTTGTCGGAATAAAAGGCGTAAGCAATCGTAATCGTGGGAGATTGTTTTTGGGTGATGACACCAGTTCGGTTCACCTCTTCAGGTAACTCGGCTTGAGAAACGGCAACATTATTTTGGACAAGAACTTGAGCGGTGTTCCTGTCCATTTCCGTTGGGAAAGAGATGTTGATACTTGTATCACCATTATTCGTCGTTTGAGAGGACATATAGACGACCCGCTCTGTGCCATTGATTTGCCGCTCCAGAACGGTGGTGACGTTTTCCTCAGAGGTTTTGGCATCACTACCCAGGTAGTTAGCAGTTACAGTCACCTGCTTGAGAGCCATTTCCGGCAACTTATCTAAGGGCAGCAAGGGAATACAAATTCCGCCGATCAAGAGAATTAGTACAGTGCAAACTGTAGTTAAGATCGGTCTTTTGATGAAAGTGTTAGCAATACTCAACAGCATAGTCCAGGAGTTCCTATTAATTGTTGGGACTGTGGAAGTGTTGGGACAATAGAACAAAGCTATTGCTTCAGATTTAGGATTCAGACGCTATCGGCTGAACGGGGGCGTTATCTCTTAAGTTCAAAATTTCCGTGATAGCAATCTTTTCTCCTGGCTTAACTCCATTGAGTACCTGGTAATTCTGACCTTTGATGTTTCCCAACTGTACGGGCTTTTGCCGCACGACTGTTTTGCTCCCTTGTTGCTCAACGCTATAAACAAAGCTTTGGTCGCCGATCGTAAATACGGCATCTGTAGGGATTAAAACTCCCGGGCTTTGGTTCCAAATCGCTATTGCTTTGACAAATTCCCCATCACGTAAATTACCATTACGATTAGAAAAGCGAGCCTTAGCTAAGATTGCTTGATCCCCAGTGTTGACTTGAGGGTTAATAAAAGAAATACTGCCTGTGGCTATGCGCTTATTTGTGTTGGGGTCGATCAATTCTACGGGCAACCCTAATTTTAGTTGAGATGAGTGTTTGATCGGAACAGAGAGCCGTAGGTCTACGGAGTCGTTCTGGGTGATATTGGTCAGAGTTTGACCAATATTAACGTAGTCTCCCACTTTGACAGGAAAATCTCCAACTACGCCTGCGATCGGTGCTAGCACTTGTTTGTACTGAAGCGAAACATTGACAGCATTCGCTTCTGCCTGAGCCTGCTTAATTTCAGTCTTCATCTGATTAGAGCTGGATTTGGCAGCTTCTACATCTTCTTCAGCAGCGTGGAGGGCTGCAATGGCTGTATTCAAATCTCTATGCGCAATATCTAATTGCTGCCTAGCTTGTACTCCTTCGTTGACTAGTCGCTCGGCTCGCTGATACTGTATCTTCTGAAGTTCTACTTCCGATGCAGCTTTAATTTTGTTAGCTTCTGCTGCTTTTAGTTGCGCTAGAGCAGTGATACTAACTGCTCTAGCAGAGTTGACCTTAGCAGTAGCACTGGCATATTCTGCTTGAGTGCGATCGGATCGGAGCTGTACAATTGGCGTTCCCTTGTCAACTCGATCTCCATTGGAGACGTGAATTTTGACAATCCGACCCTCAATCTCTGGTTGTAGGACAACTCTCTTGACAGCTTCTAACGTTCCGACAAATTCAGAATTATCTTGAACTAAACTAGATTTGAGTGTTTGCAACTTGACAGGAATAGCAGCAGGGGATTTGCTTGCTGTAGCAGGAAGCGTACTCGATTTGCAGCCACTAGTGAAGGTGGAAGCTAGAAGGGCTACACCTAGTACTTTTGCTGTTAGTAAAGCGTTGTATTTCATTTTAATTTTCCATTAGTATACTTTTACTTTTTTTACTTTGACTTGATATCTTTTGCTAAATATTAAGTGGAAATAAAGTCGTAGCTTTGTTTTTATAATGTAAATAAAAATTAAAAAAGATTAAGTAGTAAAAAGTTGTTCTGTTTCAAGCATATGAAAAAAGAATTTGAGCAATGAGGGGATCGCACTGGTAGTATTTAGCCTCGTGTTTGACGGTCGATGTATACTCGCTCATTCTAAGAGTGAGGCTGCAAGGTCACTAGGGTTAATATTTCTGAGTAAGTTTGTTTTTTTTTGCTCAGTACAGGATAAAAACTGAAAAAATGTAGTGAAGAAAGGGTTTCATCAAAAACGCCACATTATTTGGGTAATTATTCGAGTGGTTTTCCAACTAATAAATTAAATTGCTTGCAAAGCAGCTTTTAACAAATTCAATTGACGATCGCCTGCGATCGCTAGGAATATTAATAACAAAATGTAAGTCAATCGGATTTAAAACATTGAATTTAATTTCGTCACGATCGCTCGATTTGTCATACTTCTTTTGTACAAAGAATACAGACTTGCTCCGAAAGAGCAACCCTTGCGATCGGACTTGGTAATTCTTACTATCTTAGTTAATCGTAAGAGCGAAATCGCCACTCCTAATTCTAAGATTTACGGACTAATCAACTGCTTAGTTTTTACTTCGTCCGCTACCGCTTAGCTTCTCGATTTCATCCCAATCTGGTACATCTTTGGAGGTCAAATGAGCCAATCGACGCTGCGAACTGCGATCGTGGGTAGTGGTTTTACTGGATTGTTTACTGCCCTTTACCTGAGTCATCTAGGTTATAAGGGTCAGATAATTTTGATCGATCGCTCCGAGCGTTTTGTTTTTAAGCCCTTGCTATTTGAATTTCTCAACGGGCAGATGGATGCAAATCAGGTTTGGCCTCAATACGAGGAACTACTTCAAGGAAGTGGCGTGACGTTTGTGCAAGACACCGTTGAGCAGATTGACTTAGCCGGACGCAAGATCGAACTGGCTTCTGGCTTGCATTATACCTACACTCATCTCGTGCTTGCTGTAGGAAGCACAGTAGGATACTTTGGGACTCCGGGAGCCGAAGAGTACTCCTTTCCGTTTCGCAGCGGGCTGGATGTCCTCGCCCTACGTCAGCATTTACGCCAGTCTTTACAACGCGCTAGCCAAATTGAAGATTCCCAGTTACGGCAGAAATTACTGACAATTGCTGTCATCGGTGCAGGTCCAACGGGTGTCGAACTAGCAAACACGCTGGCGGATTTATTGCCTGTCTGGTATGCCAAGTTAGGTGGCAATCCTCAGGAGATCCGGCTAGTGTTGATGAATCGCAGTCAAAATATTCTTTCTGGTGATGTGAACGCTTGTCTGCGCGAGACTGCTTATGCTGCTCTACAGAAGCATGTCGTTCCAGTTGAACTATTGACTGGAGCTGCTGTCACTGCTTTAAGTTCAGGCAAAGTGGAGTATACTCGCGACAACCAACCTGCCATGCTTGAAGCTGAAACGATGATTTGGACAGCAGGTACAGCCATCAATCCGCTAGTCAAAAAACTGCCTATCCTCGACGAGCAGCGCGACAAGCAAGGTCGTCCCTTCGTCACGCCAGCCCTCAACCTAGTCGGCTATCCAGAAGTTTTTGCTGGAGGCGACTGCGTGACATTGCTCAAGCCCGAGCCAGCTCTGGCACAGGTTGCCTATCAGCAGGCGAAGGCGATCGCCCGTAACCTAGTTGCTGTTTCAGCAGGTGAGAAACCCAAGGCTAGTCGCATATTCTTGCGCGGAACCTTGATGAAACTAGGTACGCAAGAGGCTGCTGCTGAAATATTTAACAAGCACGAAGTTAAAGGCAGGATAGGTCATGCAATCCGTCAACTAACATACCTGGAGATGCTACCTACACCAGTCCACAATTTAAAAGTTACTACTGAATGGCTCAGCGAAGAAGTGTTTCATCACGCTAAAAATTTGGTTTGATTCCACAGAAATTGTAATGAAAGGCGGAAACATTCTGCGATTACTTGCGATCGCAATGACAATTAATCACTTGAGTGTAAAGAATGCGCTCTTGCTGCAAAAATTCAACTCTTGTTATCGTATTTTGTGAGGTCTAAACTTTGAAATATTGAGACTAATGAAATTCACTTAGAACGAAAAAAATAAGAGCAACATTATTGATGCGAGATATATACACAACAGCTCATAAATTGTGATGTGGAGGTTTTATGGTTCATAAACTACATAAAAATGATGAGTCTGTAGAAGCTCTTATTATCGGTAGTGGTTTTGGTGGAGCCGTTGCAGCTTTACGCTTGGGACAAGCAGGCATCAATACAGTAGTGCTAGAGCGAGGTCGTCGTTGACAAATTACGCCTGCCCAAAATACTTTTGCTACTCCTCATAATCCTGATGGTCGAGCCGCTTGGCTTAGTCCAGCAACTATATTCGGGCAGCCGATCGATGTACATACAGGTGTGATGGAAACCTTAGTTGAAGATGGAATTATTGTTTTAAATGGTGCTGGAGTTGGAGGCGGGTCATTAGTTTACAATAGTCTTATTTATCAACCCATTCCTGAGTTATTTCAGAAGGTTTTTCCTAGGTCGATTAGTTATGATGAAATGGATACAGTTTATTACCCTCGCGTCCATTCAATTTTACAGCTTTCGCCAATTCCTCCAGACATTTTAAATACTATTTACTATGATACAACACGGCTATTTGTTCAACATGCTACTCAAGCAGGATTCCGCAATCATCTACTAGAATTAGCCGTTGATTGGAATATAGTCCGGGAAGAAATTAACGGAACAAAAGTACAGTCTACTATTGTCGGAGACCATTGGTGGGGGATCAATAGCGCCGCTAAAAAAAGCTTGGATCGCAATTACTTATCCCAAGCAGAAAAAACTGGTTTCGTAGAAATACTTCCTCTACATGTAGCAATAGAGATTGCTGAAAACCCTGAAGCTGGTTACCGGGTTTCATGTCATCAAATAAATGAATCAGGAGAGGTTATCGAACAAAAATCTTTTCGCTGTCGCTATTTGTTCTTAGCAGCCGGGTCTATGGGGACTTCTAAACTTTTGGTCAAAGCTAAAGCAACAGGTTCATTACCTAGACTAAATGACTATATCGGTAAATTTTGGAGTTCTAATGGCGACACCATTGCTACTCGTTCAAATTTACCACCTGTATCTGGTAAAGGAGGACCCGCAGGTGCAGTGTTAGAAAATTTCGACGACCTCGATCGCCCGGTAGTACTGATAAATCTTGAAAATTGGGCTAGTCCTGAAGGAACGCAACAGTGTCTTGGTTTGGGTCTACCCTCACAAAGTGGAACCTTCACGTATGATGCGTCTACAGATTCTGTCAAGTTACACTATCCCCGAGAAACTCAACTCATGGTAGATACAGAAAAAACCTACAAAACTCTTGACAGTAAAAATGCCATTTCTACCAAAACACCCATGACGGAAATGAAATTTTATACTCCCACGACCACAAACCGACCCGCCCCTGCAACTGATGTCGTTATCACTGCCCATCCACTGGGAGGAGCAGTTCTAGGAAAAGCGTGCGATGACTACGGGCAAGTATCTGGTTATCGAGGACTTTATGTCGTCGATGGTGCGCTGATTCCTGGCTCTACAGGATGTACAAATCCTGCATACACGATCGCAGCTTTAGCAGAACGCTGTATGGATCGAATCATCGCAGATATTCACTAAACTGTTTGCTGCGCCCATTTACAACTGTAATACCAAGGAGTGTATTTTATACCATGAAGATTCTAATACTGATGACCAACTCAGCCACTCTCACTCTATCAACTGGAGAGAAACATGCTTCGGGATTTTGGGCTGAGGAGTTTGTCCTCCCTTATCAGATCTTTAAACAAGAGGGATATGAAGTTGATGTAGCAACAATAGGTGGTCTTACACCAAGCGTGGATAAAACCAGCATCGATCCGAACTTCATGCCATACGTCAGACCAGCAGGATCGCAGGTAAATGACTCCGAGCAAGCCAGAGAGTTTATCAAGTTTATTGAGGCATCATCCGATCTCAAAAAACCCCTGAATTTGGATGACTTTACTAAAGCACAAGTCGCTGCCTACGATGGTATTTTCCTTAGTGGAGGTCATGGTGCGATGCAGGATATGCCGAAGTCAGATGCGATGACGCAACTCTTCCGTTGGGCGATTGAGTTGGACAAGCCAATAGCAGCTGTTTGCCACGGCGGAAGCGGAATTTTAGCGCTGAGAACCCCCGAAGGTCGCTGGCCGTTTGAGGGCTACCGCATGACCTGCTTCTCCCACGAAGAAGAACTAGTGACACCAATAGCAGGGATGCTACCCTTCATACTACAGTTTGAGATAGAGCGGTTGGGTGGCATTTACGAGAAAGCCAATGTTATCTGGGGTTCGCACGTAGTAGAAGACCGCAACCTTGTCACGGGACAGAATCCTTATTCCTCTGATGCGGTAGCCAAAGCCTTTGCTAAGAAATTAAACAAAGTTACAGTTCCCGCCTAGAAGCTGGTACACCTGGAAATAATCGTGATTGGGGGTAAGAGAGTTTGGCAAGTGCGATCGAGAGGACGGCTGTATAGGCAGTTTAGTTACTTCCCCAAATTAAAGTTGCATTTCTTAGGAGGAGCAGTCTTTAATGTAAGACAGTCAAACGACAAACAATACTTTTTGTGAGTCAAGTTTATGGATTTACAGCTACGTGACAAGCGGGCGCTGATTACCGGTAGTAGTAGCGGTATTGGTGAGGGCATTGCGAAGGTGCTGGCTCAGGAAGGCGCGATCGTTGTCATACACGGTCGAAAGGAAGAACAGGCGAATCGAGTAGCTCAGGAGATTAACTCAGACGGCGGAAAGGCAGTAGTTGCCATTGGGGATCTCTCCACGGATGAAGGCGCACATCAAACCGCAGACAAAGCATTGCAGTCTCTTGGCGGCGTGGATATTTTGGTCAATTGTGCGGGCATGTTTCTCAACCGAGGCTGGATGGATACTCCGACCGATGGATGGCTCCAAATGTACAACGCCAACGTAGTTTCTATGGTGCGCATGATTCGCCTTCTCGTACCCCAAATGAAGGAACTTGGCTGGGGGCGTATTATCCAGATTGCCAGCACCGAAGCGACGCAGCCTTTTGCAAATATGCCCGACTACGCGGCTACCAAAGCGGCAATCCTCAATTTGACGGTGAGCCTATCCAAGGAGTTAGCACAAACGGGGGTAACAATCAACTCAATTAGCCCCGGCATTGTCCGAACTTCAGGACTTGAGAGTTTTTTCCGCGAAACCGCAGCTATCAAAGGCTGGGGTACGGACTGGGCGGAGATTGAAAAAAACGTACTCAAAGAGGTTTGGTACAACCAAGTCGGTCGTTTGGCACGGGTTGAAGACATCGCAAATCTTGTTGCTTATGTAGCAAGCCCCCTTGCAGATTTCATCAACAGTGCGAACCTCCGAGTGGACGGTGGGGGTACAAGTACTGTCAATTGAGTTAATAACTTACATTTCTAACGCGCTACGCTCTTTTCCGTACAAGTTGAATTCATTTATGGAGAAAGCCTCATGGTAATTGAAATCATTAGATACAACATTCCTATCGGTCAAGAAAGTGCTTTTGAATCTGCTTACGAACAGGCGCAGCAATATTTAGCAGAATCTCCTAACTGTCTGGGCTATCAGCTGGCTCATTGTGTAGAGGAACCAAATCGTTACATTCTTCGTATTGATTGGGATTCCATTGAAGGTCATATGCAGGGTTTTCGGAACAGTTCGTATTTCCCAAAGTTTTTTCAATTGGTATCTCCTTACATTAAGTCAGTTGATGAAATGCAGCATTACAAACAGACACCTATTTTCCTGAAAAAATAAAGGTCTATGGGTGAGCATAAGCACCCTATTTGCATATGTCATGGCTTATAAGTGCTGGAAAAGTAGCGCACCTTTTGGAGGAGCTGTTCGAGCATCCTCTAAAGCCACTGCATCTACTAGCTTCAGGAGTTATGCACTTGAAGTTTCCGATCTCGACGATCCCTCCTAACCTCCCTTTTTAAGGGAGGCATAAAGCCCCCGAGTTTGCGGGGGTTGGGGGATCGACTGCGGAGCTCCTATAGCTTTTTAAGAGAAGATCTACACAGTTACTGCTAGAGTTAGCAGTGGCGCTGGATCTCTACAATCTGAGTGCCTTTTTTTTTAAAACCTAGTTTTGTCCATATAGGCTTCCTCCGTGCTAAACCCCATGTGGTGACTCGGGGCGATCGCGCGTTGGGTTCGATGTCTCAGCTTACACAAGAAGATACGACATCGACTCCCTAACCCAATCGTAAGAATCATTAGCGCTGAACGCAGCAATTTAACTGACAAGAAGGAGCAAAGGCATGACGGATCGATTGTATAGAAAAGTCGCCCTTGTTACTGGGGCTTCATCAGGTATTGGTCAGGCAACAGCACTTGCATTTGCACGCGCTGGAGCGAAAGTCGTGGCTGCCAGCCGTCGCGATGCCGAGGGACAGGAGACCGTGCGCCGCATACAAGAGGCAGGAGGTGAAGCTCTTTTCATCAAGACTGATGTGTCAAAGGCTGCTGAAGTAGAAGCGCTGGTCAACAAAACTATGGATACTTACGGTCGTTTAGACTGCGCTTGTAACAGCGCTGGTGTCATCTCGGCATCCAGTCTACTCACCGATGTGTCAGAAGATGAATGGGATCGTCATATCAACGTAAACCTCAAAGGAACGTGGCTTTGCCTGAAGTACGAAATTCCAGCGATGCTCAAACAGAAAAGTGGTGCGATTGTGAACTTGGCTTCTGCCGCTAGTATCGTTGCTTTTGCGGGCTATGCCGCTTACGCTGCGACTAAAGGCGGAATCCTTGCTTTAACGCGATCGGCAGCGATAGAGTATGCCAAATCTGGTATCCGGATCAATGTCGTGAGTCCTGGTTCCATCAATACCGATATGTTGAATAGTGCCACTGAAGACATAGTTTCTCAACTTGCAGCAGCACATCCCGTAGGACGTGTTGGCGAACCAGAGGAGGTAGCAGAAGCTGTGGTGTGGTTGTGTTCAAAAGCAGCTTCCTTCGTTACCGGGCATAATATGCTGATCGATGGGGGATATAGCGTCCAGTAAGGTGAGCGAGATAGAAGCAAGCACGATCTCGGCAAAAAATTAAGCACGCTCGTAAAAGAGGAATAGCATGGCTAACAAAATCTTAGGGACATCAGTTAAGCGACGCGAAGATCCAGAACTTCTGCGAGGGGAAGCCAAGTTTACAGCCGACATCACGTTGCCTGATATGCTACACATGGCAATTTTGCACAGCGATCGCGGTCATGCACTGATCCAAAGTATAGATACCAGTGCCGCAGAGCGAATGCCTGGGGTTGTACGGGTGATTACTGGAGCTGATACTAGTTCCATTCTGCCCCTACCGTGCATCATGAATCCTGGTGGCGCAGAATCTCGTTTTCCCTCCTACCCCTACGGACTACCCGGAGCCCAAACTGTTCTGGCTACAGAGAGGGTTCGTTACATTGGCGAATTTGTGGCAGTGGTGGTAGCCTTAACCCGACAGCAAGCCTATGATGCCCTGCCAGCAATCGAGGTGAACTACGAGCCGTTGCCGGTAGTCATCAATGCAGAAGAAGCACTTCAGCCCGATGCACCTCAACTACACAATACAGTACCCAACAATCTCAACCAGTACATCTCTCACGGGAATAAACAGGCGACGGAGCAGGCGATCGCCAACGCTGAGGTGGTTGTCAAGCAAAGAATTCGCTATCAACGAGCGATCCATAACCCCGTAGAACTCCGCGCTTCCATCGGCGATTATAACCCTGAGACTGGGGAGTACACTCTGTGGACGAATACCCAAATTCCTCATGGTAACCGCTTTCTGCTCTCTCAACTCGTGATGGGTATTCCCTACAACAAGCTGCGTGTCATCGCTCCCCATATTGGCGGCGGCTTTGGTTCTAAGGGTTATCTTTACCCAGATACGGCTCTTGTACTTTTTTTATCTAAGGAGCTATGTCGCCCCGTCAAGTGGGTTGACACGCGCCGAGGCTTAGCCCGCTCTACAGTACAAGCTCGCGATCAAATCCAGTACGTAACTATAGCTGGGACGCAAGACGGTCAGATTACTGCCCTTCATTGCACTAACTACGCTAATTTAGGAGCTTACCCAGCTACGAATGGTCCAGGCGCTCCCGCGATCCTCACAGGTTGCAGCATTACGGGAGTCTATGCGATCGAGCATCCCTTCTATGAAGTCTACTGTATGTTTACTAACCTCGTTCCCAATGGTCCGGCTCGGGGTGCTGGTCGTGCCGAGGCAATATTCCTAATCGAGCGCATGGTCGATCTCTTCGCACAGCGTATTGGTATAGATCCTGCTGAAGTACGCCGCAAAAATATGGTTGCTGCCGACCAGTTTCCCTATAAAAACGGTCTAGGTTGGACTTATGACTCTGGCAACTATGAGGTAGCGCTCGATAAAGCTCTGGCGACGATCGATTACAACAACGTCGCACAACGGAAGGCGGAAGCTAGAACGCGCGGCAAACGTCTCGGAGTTGGAATTGGTTCATATGTAGCGATCGCAGGTGTTGGTCCTTCTCCCCTGATGGCTAGAGATATAGGTTTGAATGGGAGTACTTGGGGAAGCGCCCATATCCGCGTTCACCCAACGGGCGATGTTACTCTTATCACTGGCGCACAACCTCACGGTCAAGGTCAGGTGACATCTTTTTCTCAGATTATCGCTGAGGAGCTTGGTGTTGACTTAGAGGAAATTGAAGTGCTGCACTCCGATACTAAGGGTACTATCTATGCACAAGGAAGCTATGGTTCGCGCTCCTTCAGCGTGGAAGGAGCGACAGTGTACAAAGCTACCCAAAAGATCGACGAGAAAGCACGTCAAATGGCAGCCCATATTTTTAAAGTGGTAGAGTCAGAGGTGGTAGCCGACCGGGGTAAATTTTATGTTAAAGGTGCGCCCGAGCAGTTCAAAACTTTAAAGGAGATTGCGCTGGCACTTTGGTACGCTTGGGATTTACCAGCAGGGATGGAACCTGGTTTGGAAGCGATCGCCTACTTCGATCCACCAGATTTTAATTATCCTTTCGGCACTCACATTGCCTTAGTCGAAATTGACGAACAAACTGGTCAGGTTGAAGTCGTTCGTTATGTAGCGGTAGATGACTTCGGAAATGTGGGAAACCCGATGATTGTGGATGGTCAAACACACGGTAATATCCATTTTGGGATCAGTCAAGCCCTGTTTGAAGAGGCTGTATACGATCGCGACGGACGAATTCTGACGGACGAATTTACGACATACGCGATCGCGAAAGCTTCGCAGTTACCAAAGTTTGAACTCGATCGCACTGTCACACCCACTCCTCATAACCCGCTTGGAGCAAAGGGAGCAGGTGATGTCAGCATTACAGCCGTGCCTCCGGCGATCGTCAACGCTGTTTGTAACGCTCTTTCCGACTTGGGGGTCACTCACATCGATATGCCTGTAACGCCAGAAAAAGTTTGGCGGGTGATGCGTGAAACCCCCAGGAATGATGACTCTTGAGTAGGGCGATCGCGAGATCGTGAGTCGTGGGTTACGGACAGAATTCATCTACTACTCCGACTTAATTTTTTTTACTAACGCAGAACAACTGATAATGGATAAAGTCACATGATTCCAGTTCAATTTGACTACGCTGCACCTGAAACTCTAGAAGCTGCGGTGAATCTGCTAAAAGAGAACGACGGCGCACAGATTCTTGCGGGTGGTCACAGCTTACTAAGAGAAATGAAGCTAGGTCGAGTCTCCCCCTTACTACTAGTAGATCTAGGAAAAATTCAAGGTTTGCAAGGGATTGGACTCAATCGCGATCCGAATGGTGTCGTCCAAATTGGTGTCATGACTACCTATGCCCAAACCGCTAATGCTCTCAAGCTCAAGGAAAACTATCGCGCTCTGGCTGAAGCAGCGTTGAGCATTGGAGATGCTCAGATCCGCAACTGGGGCAGAATCGGTGACATCTTCACCTACCATGACTTAGCCTGCGATCTACCTGCCGCTGCTTTGGTTCTAGAAGCAACGTTCAACACGATTAGTCCAAGCAGTCATCGTGCGATTCTGGCTGAAGAGTTCATCAACGCCTCTTTCAATATGGGGCTGGAGCCTGGTGAAATCGTCACTTCGATCGATCTGCCACCCTATGTTACCGGAACTAATAGTGCCTACGAAAAGTTCCAGCACCCAGCCAGTGGCTATACCATTTGTGGCATTGCGACCTTGATTAGGCGATCGTCCAGCGGTATTGTGAGTAAATGCCGTGTGGCTGTTACTGGCGCTCATGCTCGTGCTATCCGTCTGCGTCAGGTCGAGGCAGCACTGGAGGGCAAAGCACCGACAACAAAAAACATTGCGGCTGCGGCTAATCTGGCGACAGAAAGCGTGTCTATCAGCGAGGAAGCTAGCAAAGTACTGAATAGCCTTTCTAACAACTACATCTCGGCAGAGTATCGCACTTACCTAATGGGTGTGCTTACTGCTCGATCGCTCACTCGCGCTACCGAACGTGTCGAGATTCACAGTTATATTTGATTTGCAGCCGGGAAATGCGATCGCAGTCTTTTCACTATTACTTTATCATCTCTAAACCCATTTGCATCTGTAAGCAGAGAAACTAAAGTAGCTGTAGGAAAATGTCTATAAACTAGTGCCTGCGACTTATGTACTGGGAATACTTGGAGCGTATCCCTCATCTGTCCATTTCATAGCCAGTCGTCCGTGTCTTAATCGATCTCATTATGTTTAGGAGGTAATGTTGGAAACGAAATTCAATAGCTCTGTCACAAATCCGTTAGTTAGTATTCTTATTAATAACTATAATTACGGTCAGTTTTTAGGAGAGGCGATTGACAGCGCCCTTAACCAAACTTATTCTAACGTTGAGGTAATTGTAGTTGATGATGGTTCTACTGATAATTCTCCTAACGTGATTTCTGGATACGGCGATCGCATTATTTCAATCTTCAAAGAAAATGGCGGACAAGCTTCTGCTTTTAATGCAGGGTTTCTTGCGAGCAAAGGTGAAATTATTTGCATTTTAGACTCCGATGATGCTTTTGACCGAACGAAGGTAGAAAAAATTCTAGAAATTTTTCAACTAAATTCAGATATTGGTTGGTGTTATCACCCTCTCAAGTTGCTTGATTATAGTAAAAATACGGTTATCAGAAGCGATCCTGATGGCATCTCTAGCCACAAAGTAGACTTTAGACAACAGGTACGGCAAGGAAGATTACCATATTTTGTTCCAGCAACATCAGGACTTTGTTTTCAGCGATCGCTACTTCAAAAACTCCTACCAATGCCAGTTGCTCAAAATATCTCCTTAGGAGATCATTACATCAAATTTACAGCTTTAGCATTGTCATCTGGATTCTTTCTAAATGAGGAGTTAGCTATTCAGAAGGTTCATGAGAATAATGCTTTTACCTTAGATTTTTTTCATGGTAATAAGAAACAAGTTGAAGCCAGAATCTTAACTTTAACTGCTTACTGGATGCGAAATAAATTTCCAGTTACGATCAATTTTGCCAACAAAATTTTTGGCATTGGTCTTGGTATATATTGGCAAACAGGTGGCATTGAGCCAGGGTGTAAGTCCTCAATTGACGAATACTTGTCTAATACTTCCGTAATAGAAAAGATTGAAATCTACTTGCGGGCATATTATCATGCAAATCCACTCTTTCTAAGCATTCGACGTTTTCGGTTGCTCCGCGATCTGCAACGAGTCAAAACAATCGTAGATGCTGGAGAACATTCGACTGTTACCACACCCATCTAATACCGTGGAACTGAAACAGATTTTTTCTACACTAACGAAGCGATCGTCCTAGATTGTCAGTATTCGTTGAATAGTCTTCCCTAAAACACTACTCTTTTGGTGGATGAGCGTTGAGCTACTGCCTACAGTACACTTCATTAATCATACCTATATTCCACCGATATGGAAGACACTTTGTTCAACCGTACTTTTCGGGACAGCCAGGGCGAGATTGTCCTGGCTCAAAAGCCCAATCTGCCGATTCTGGTCTGGCTAGCAGCAACTTTACTCAATTTGATTC
This sequence comes from Chroococcidiopsis sp. [FACHB-1243], assembly GCF_014696895.1. Lineage (NCBI taxonomy): Bacteria > Bacillati > Cyanobacteriota > Cyanophyceae > Chroococcidiopsidales > Chroococcidiopsidaceae > Chroococcidiopsis > Chroococcidiopsis sp. [FACHB-1243]. Next base: position 95,359 of record NZ_JACJQX010000017.1, read on the forward strand.
CCACGACTGGCAACATCCATACAGGGCTAGACGCACTCGCTTTTGGCTCCTTATTCACCTGGGCGTGGCTGGAACTGTTCCAAGGTGTGAACTACTTCCGGCGGGCGTTAGGATTTATCGTGCTAATAGGCGCGATCGCCTCTAGACTTCCCTGGTCGTAACAGTTTCACCATGCCAAAACTGTAATGCCTACATCGATCGCCTTCATGCTCGCATTCCGCCATTCGTGTTGAAAATTGACTTGTTGTTTGGATTAGCATTATTTACGCTCGCGCTGTGCGATCGCACAATGTAATATCGGGCGGTGGATCGCATTAGGTTTTAGGATAAAGCTGTAACTTTTGGGTGGCGATCTCTAGCTGCACTGGAGTGTTAACCGCTAAATAAGTGTTTGTGGGAGTCCGCGCCACGATCTCACGACCGCTAGGTGTATGGAGGACATAGCGATATTCGCGTCCGAGGAACTGGCGATCGCGAATTAAAATTTGACTGGTAGGAACGGCGGTGAGAACGATCTCTTCTTGGCGCACCATCAGATCGACTGCATCCTGCCGATCGCAATCGCCAGTTAGGGAAACAGGGATAGTACCGATTTCTGTCTGCCACACGTCACCTTGACGCTGAGCTGGAATTAAATTGGCTTGGGTGACAAACTCAGCAACAAACCGCGATGCTGGTTGCTGATATAGGTACTCTGGCGTATCAATTTGCTCCAGATAACCATTACACATGACTGCAACCCGATCGGCGAGCGATAGCGCTTCTTCGCGATCGTGCGTCACAAGTATCGCCGATACACCCGCAGCTTTGAGAATCGCGCGCAACTCGTGCCGCAACCGCAATCGCACTTGTGCATCCAGATTGCTCAGCGGTTCGTCGAGCAGAATCAGCGCCGGACGCGGAGCAATGGCACGAGCGAGAGCAACACGCTGCTGTTGTCCGCCAGAGAGTTGGTGAGGATAGCGGTTTTCCATGCCAGTCAGATTGACTAAGGCGAGTGCATCTTTCACCTGCTTGGCAGTTTTGGAGGAGCGATCTAAGCCAAACGCAATATTTTGACTCACCGTGAGATGTGGGAACAAGGCGTAGTCCTGAAACACCATCCCCACATTCCGCTGTTCTGGTGGCAACCAATGCCCATCGCCCGATACCCGCCGCTGGGCAATCTCAATCGTGCCGTTCTGGGGCTGTTCAAATCCAGCAATTAACCGCAGGAGCGTAGTTTTGCCACAACCAGAGGGACCGAGCAGCGCTAGTAAATCGCCTGCTGGCAACGACAGGGAAACCCCACAGACGGCGGGTTGAGTCCGGCGGGAAAATTGTCGAGTGACCTGATGCAGACAGAGAAGGGGAGAGGGCATGAAAGCGGAAAAGCTATATCAACTTAGACTTGCCTTTATAGTGTAATGGAGTCCTGCAATATATTCTCATCAAGAATTTCATATTATTAGCTGGACAGATCGTTTCTGATTATCTTTTTGCTTCATTGCCCTATGCATACGCTTGACTCTCGCCGTATTTTCAAACGTTCCTGGAATGGCTGGACGTTCTTAGTTATAGCGATCGCCCTACTGATTCTCGCTCCGATTGGAGTGGTACTCAGTAGTGTCTTGACAAACTCCGGCACGGTATGGAACCACCTCCTAACCACAGTGCTACCGGACTACATCAGCAGTTCTCTGTGGTTAATGCTGGGGGTTGGGCTGTGTACGGTGGTGATTGGCGTGGGGACAGCGTGGTTGGTGACAATGTGCCGATTTCCCGGACAGCGGCTATTAGAATGGGCGCTACTACTACCATTAGCTGCTCCAGCTTACGTGCTGGCGTATGTGTATACGGAAATGTTGGAGTTTTACGGTCCGGTGCAGTTGGCGCTGCGAGACATGTTTGGCTGGACGAGCGTGAATGACTACTGGTTTCCTACGGTTCGATCGCTCGGTGGTGCGATCGCCATTATCAGTCTCGTGCTATATCCCTACGTTTACTTGCTCAGCCGAGTGGCATTTTTAGAGCAGTCAGTTTGTACGCTAGAAGCAAGTCGGTTGCTGGGATGCAATCCTTGGCGCAGTTTCATGCGAGTCGCATTACCGTTAGCTCGACCAGCGATTGTCGCAGGGGTATCACTGGTGCTGATGGAAACGCTAAATGATTTTGGAACGGTGCAATATTTTGCCGTGAATACGTTTAGCGTTGGGATTTATCGAACGTGGTTTGGTATGGGCGATCGAATTGCTGCTTCACAACTGTCGGCGTTGTTATTGGTATTTGTGCTGTTACTAATTGGGCTGGAGCGCTGGTCTCGGCAGCAAACGCGCTATCACCACACGGGACGCTATCAGCGATTGTCTGCGTTTAAGCTGCGGGGATGGCGGGCGATCGCTGCTATTATCGTTTGTGGACTGCCGATCGGGCTGGGTTTTTTGATTCCGGCTGGACGTTTGCTATACATGGCAATGACTGACATAACTCACAACTTTAGCCAACGCTTTTGGGAGCTTTCTCGCCATAGCCTGATCCTAGCGGCAGTAACGGCAATAGTGGCAGTCGTCGTGTCACCCATCCTAGCTTACGGTCTGCGGCTGAGCGCCAATTGGGGTATGCAGGTAGCAGTCAGAACGGCAACGGTGGGCTATGCAATTCCTGGTGCGGTGATTGCCGTGGGCGTGCTGTTTCCCATTGGGGCGATCGATAATGCGGTAGATGCTGGGATGCGATCGACTTTCGGCATTTCGACTGGCTTGTTGCTCAGCGGCACAATTATAACGCTGGTATTTGCCTATTTGGTGCGATTCTTGGCGGTTTCGTATAACACGGTTGAATCCAGCCTCAGCCGCATTAAACCCAACCTGGATGACGCGGCGCGATCGCTCGGCTGTGGCACAACTCGCACTCTGGTGCAGATTCACGCACCGTTGATGAGTGGTGGCTTACTCACGGCAGCAATTTTAGTGTTTGTCGATGTGATGAAAGAATTGCCTGCGACGCTGATCGTTCGTCCGTTTAACTTTGATACGCTGGCAGTAGAGGTCTATCGGCTGGCAGCAGATGAGCGTTTGGCAGAGGCAGCTGCACCCGCATTGGCAATTGTTGCTGTTGGGATTATTCCTGTGATTGCTTTAAGTCGGCAGATTACCCGTACTAGATCGGAGGAAATTGACTACAGGTAGTTCTTTTGACACGAGATCGTGGTATATTCCTCTCTAATGCAAAAACTTATCATTAGCAGACTATCTGCGCTCGAAAAGGCGTTTTGTTAAACGCCAGATCGTGTTTTGACTAAATAGTGCTGAATCGATTTTCGAGTAGCACGTAGTTCCCTGGTCTTAGTTAATTAATGTGGTTAGTGAGTTATGAACTTAGGTAAGGTAAAAATCTGGGTAGGTGTGGGCGCTTACGTTCTCTCAGGCGCGGTAGCGATCGCGGCAACCGATCGTGCCGTAGAAGCAGCTGCGGAAAGGGCGATCGAAATACCCGATCGCCCTTCAGTGATGAAGATAGCCCAAGGTGGTGAGGGCGGTGAAGGCGGCGAAGGTGGTAGCCCTACCAAGCCTTCTACTACTACCCCTAGCCAGGGTGGTGAAGGTGGTGAAGGTAGTACCCCTGCCAAGCCTTCTACTACTACCCCTAGCCAGGGTGGTGAAGGCGGTGAAGGTGGTGAAGGCGGTGAAGGTGGTAGTCCTGCCAAGCCCCCCACTACTTTTACTCCCAGACAGGGTGGTGAAGGTAGTAGTCCCGCCAAGCCTCCTGCTACTACTACCCCTAGCCAGGGTGGTGAAGGTGGTGAAGGCGGTGAAGCAGGAACATCATTCAAAGATAAGCTCAGTGGTAAGCAACTGTTAAACGCCTTGCAGGATGGTGGATATGTCATTTACTTCCGACATGCCCAAACTGAAAAAGATTATGCCGACCAAGTGTCTGCAAAAATGGGAGATTGTTCGACTCAGCGGATGCTAAGTGAAGTTGGCTGGCAGCAGTCGCGAACGATCGGTCAAGCCTTTGAAGCGTTGAAGATTCCTGTAGGTCAAGTTTACTCTAGCGAATATTGCCGTGCTTGGCAGACAGCAGATATTGCCTTTGGTCGCACTGAAAAGAGAGCAGCCTTAAATTTTCCACCTGCTGAAGATTACACCGAAGCCCAGAAAGCCCAGATGCGGACTGCGGTGATGCCATTCCTCACGACTACGCCTGCTGACGGAACCAATACGGTAGTTGTGGGTCACGACGACGTGTTTGATGCGGCAACAGGAATTTATCCAGAGCCTCAAGGTGTCGCATACATTGTGAAGCCAGATGGCAAGGGGAAGTTTGAACTCGTTGCTAATATGCTGCCTGAAGAATGGGCAAAAATGGCACAATAAGTCAGTTATCAGTTATCAGTTATCAGGGCAATTGGTAATTGGTGGTTGGTGGTTGGTGGTTGACAGTTGACAACTATCAGGGAGCAGGGGTCGAGAGTTGGGAAATTTTGAATTGCTCCCCTTGTCTCCCTTATCCTTTCCCTAACTCCTCACTCCTCACTCCTTCTTACAGCATTGCGATCGCCATGATTCTGTGTATTGGCAATATCCTTAACCCTACAGAGCTAGAAACGACGATCGCCAAACTGGAGATGGCTGAGTTCGTGGACGGTAAAGCTACAGCTGGCTGGCACGCCCGCCAGGTCAAACACAATACCCAACTCCCCCAGGGATCGCCAGCACTGGCGATCGTGCGAGATATCATCGATGCAGCTTTACAGCGGCACGCCTTATTCCAAATGGCGGTGCGTCCCTATATGATTCGTCCGGTAACTATCAGTCGCTACGATATCGGCATGTCTTACGGCACTCATATCGATAATGCTTTGATGTACGATCCTTTCATGCGATCGGATGTATCAATGACAATATTTCTCAGTGAACCTACCACATATGAGGGAGGAGAACTGGTAATAGAGGGGACTCAGGGAGAGGCAGCATTTAAGTTACCTGCGGGATCGGCGATCGTTTATCCTTCATCAACGTTGCACCGCGTGGAAGCCGTGACTCAAGGCGTGCGCCTAGCAGCAGTCACCTGGATTCAAAGTTTGGTAAGCGATCCTCAGCAGCGAGAAATTTTGTTCGATCTCGATACGGCACGTCAAACGCTGTTTGAAGCCTCCGGCAAAACGCCCGTATTCGATTTAATTTCTAAAAGCCATGCCAATCTTTTACGTCAGTGGACGGAGTTTTGAGCTAATGCAAAAATTTTTTAAAAGTCTGTACCTATTAATGACATTATTATTACTAAATCAAAATTGCGATCGCGAGAACGTAAGCTAGAAGGATTTATGAGCAAGATGACTCGTCGCACCTTTTTGGGTGCAACTGCTGGTGCTGCGGCAACTGTGACAATTGGGACGTGGGGGCTGGGAGCGTCAGCCCAAACAGGTGGCAATCGAGTAGTCAATCTCTATTCAGCGCGTCATTACGATGCAGATAGTGAAATCTATCAAGCTTTTGCAGATGCCACGGGAATTCAGGTAAACCTAATTGAAGGCGAAGCCGATCCGTTGATCGAGCGGATTAGGAGTGAGGGAGCCAATAGTCCAGCAGATGTTTTGGTGACGGTTGATGCAGGGCGTTTGTGGCGGGCAGAACAAGCAGGGCTGTTTCAACCTGTCAAATCGGCGCTCTTGACCAAGGCTATTCCCAAAAACCTGCGTCATCCTGATGGTCTGTGGTTTGGCTTCTCGAAGCGGGCGCGGGTGATTATGTATGACAAAACTAAGGTAAAACCAGCAGACCTGTCCACATACGAAGACTTGACAAACCCAAAATGGCGCGGTCAAATTTTAGTACGACCGTCCAATAATGTTTACAACCAATCCTTAGTAGGGTCGATTTTAGCGGCTAATGGTGAGTCCAAAACGGAAGCTTGGGTACGGGGGTTAGTAGCAAACTTTGCCCGTCCAGCTCAAGGCAACGATGTCGGACAAATTCAAGCCTGCGCTGCTGGGGTGGGGAGCTTAGCAATTTGCAATACCTATTACCTAGCACGAATTGCAGCTTCCGATAAACCTGCCGATCGCGCCGTTGCTGAAAAAATTGGCGTGTTTTTTCCCAACCAAAAGGGTCGCGGTACTCACGTCAATATTAGCGGTGGTGGATTGGTCAAGACCTCTCCTAACAAAGAAAACGCAATTAAATTCCTCGAATTTCTTGCAGGTTCTCGCGCCCAGGAAATTTTTGCCAAAAGTAATCACGAATATCCAGTCGTAGCAGGCGTAGCAGTCGATCCGATTTTGGCAAGCTACGGGAAATTTAAGGAAGATTCGCTCAATGCGGCTGTGTTTGGTCGCAATGGTGCAACAGCTCTACAAATTATGGATCGAGCTGGGTGGAAATAACGCGGGTAGCTTTGAATTAATGAATTCCCTATGCTGTCCCGAGGGGACGGCGTAGGCTTCATTCAATCAATCTGTACAAAAAGAAATCTGCTTGTCGTTAACCGAAACAATTTTATCCAATCGAATTTCTGTACCATCATTCATTTTTAGAAAATCAGCTTGGTTTGCAGCATAAACATCCACAATGAAACCTTCGATTTCAACTGATTCCTCAGCTGCATTACGATATACAATCCGACATGATTGGCGTAAGGTTGCTAATGCTTCTAGCTCATCATGAAAACCGCAGTCAATAAGAATATATTTGTTCACGATCCTTTGATTAGATGGCGTACGGGTTAAAGGTTTAGCTAGGGGTTGAAATGCTAAGTTGGGTGTAGCTGCTATGGGGTTTTAGTCGCTAAAACATTAAACAACAGAACTCATGTTTATGTCTGTGGATTAGTTTTAGACCGCGCCACAAACGCTGCCATCAACATTTTAAAACTAAATACCCAGGGGCGCTAGGAATCTCAAGCCGATGGAGAGGGAACCTCTACTCTGCTTGGAGCAAACCTGGTATAAGTTCTCTATGTGAAGTAGGAATCCCCCGTGCAATTCTGTGGGAGCGTCAACAAAAAGAATACATGACTCATGCTGCAACGCATATGTTAATTTGACCTGTCATTACAATTAACGACTAACTAACAGGCTTCAACATTTCTGGTAATCTCAGGGTATAAGTAAAGCAGCAGGGTCAGTGTAGGACTGGTATGAACTTTGACCAAGCACTTGAAATAACCGATAAAGTTGTATTTGCCCAGTGGGGCAGGCACCTGAGTGACGTAGAAACTGCTATTCTCATGGGTGCTTGGCAAAATCAGACCTACGAGCAGACGGCTGAGGCTGCGGGTTATTCTGTCAGTTATTTGACACGCGATGTCGGTCCCAAATTCTGGAAGCTCTTGAGCAAAGCTTTAGGAGAAAATGTCAGTAAAACTAACTTTCGCGCTGCCTTAGAGCGTCAGTGGCGCGAGTCGATGCATGAATCTGGGGGACAAAAAGGGAGAGAGGTACAAAGTGCATCTATTAGCCCCAAGCCTGACTTTTTAGAATTTCCTGGCGGACCAGTACCGCTTGATTCTCTGTTTTACATCGAGCGTCCGCCGATTGAAGAACTTGCCTATGCTCAAATTAGCAAACCTGGAAGTTTACTGCGACTTAAAGCTCCCAGGCAGATGGGAAAAACATCCCTGATGCATAGAATTTTGGCTCATGCCAAACAGCAGGGGTTCCACACCGTGCTGTTAAGCTTGCAGCGGGCAGATAGTAGCATTTTCACGTCCTTAGATAAATTCTTACGCTGGTTGTGTGCGAATATTAGCCGTCAGTTGAATTTAGAGCCGAGGCTGGATGACTATTGGGATGAGGATATTGGCAGTAAAGTTAGCTGCTCGATATATTTCCAAGAATTTTTACTGGCAGAAATTGACTCTCCAATGGTTTTGGCTTTGGATGAAGTCAATCGGATTTTTGAGTATCCTGAAATCTCTAGCGATTTTCTGCCACTGCTGCGCTCTTGGTATGAAGATGCCTCGGAATTAGAAATCTGGAAAAAACTACGACTGGTGGTAGTTCATGCTACGGAAGCCTATATCCCTCTAGATATCAATCAATCTCCTTTTAACGTTGGATTACCAATTAAATTACCAGAATTTAGTTTGGAGCAAGCGCAGGAGCTGGCAGTACGTCATCGTCTGGATTGGAGTAAGAGCGAGGAGGGGGTGAAAAATCTAGCTCTCTTGCTAGCAATGGTGGGGGGACATCCCTATCTGATCCGCATTGCGCTCTATCATTTGGCACGCCAGGAAGTGAGCCTAAACCAACTGCTACAAGCTGCTCCTACCGTTTCTGGAGTCTATAGCGATCGCTTACGGGGGTACCTGGCTAATCTCCACGAGCATCCCGAACTAGCGACAGCATTCAAGCGAGTCGTAACATCCAATGAACCCGTGCAATTAGAAGCGATCGCTGCCTATAAATTAGAAAGTATGGGATTAGTCAAGCTGGAGGGAAATTTGGCAACGCCAAGCTGTGAGTTGTATCGATTGTATTTCCGCGAGCAATTAGGCTAAGCCGATGAACGCATACGAATATCAAGTTGGTGGCAGTCTCAAAATGGATGCTCCTAGCTACGTGGAGCGACAGGCTGATGCTGAACTCGATCGTGCTTTGCTCAGAGGCGAGTTTTGTTATGTTTTTAGCTGCCGACAAATGGGCAAATCTAGCCTGCGGCTAAGAACTCGGCATCGCTTAGAGGAAAGAGGTTTTAGGTGTGCCTCAATCGACATGACACGGATCGGCAGCGAAAATATTACTCCCGCTCAGTGGTACAAGGGTGTGATGGTGGATTTATTAAGAGGTTTCAATCTCTTTGGCAAAATCAATTTCAAAGCTTGGTGGCAAGAACGAGAAGATTTATCTCTACTTCAGCGATTCAGCCAGTTTATCGAAGACATTTTGTTAGTCCAAATTCAGAGCGAGAAAATCTTTATTTTTGTTGATGAAATTGATAGCGTACTGGGACTTAATTTCCCAACTGAAGATTTTTTTGCCTTGATTCGAGCTTGTTACAACCAGCGAGCGGAGAATCCAGAATATAACCGCCTGACTTGGGCGCTATTTGGGGTAGCAACGCCTTCAGATTTGATTGCCGATCGCCATCGGACTCCATTTAATATCGGTAAATCTATCGATCTGCATGGCTTCGATCTATCAGAAGTGCAGCCGCTAGCAGCTGGATTAGAAGGCAAGGTAGCCAATCCGATATCTGTACTCAAAGACATCTTGGCGTGGACGGACGGACAGCCATTTCTGACTCAGAAACTTTGTCAAATTGCGATTCAGGAAAGGATGAGCGGGAGTCAAGATTTACTCGAATCTACAAATCTAGAAGGCGAAGACCGATTCAAGTTAGATTATCATCTACCGATCGTGAATTATCATCTGATCCGTTTTTATTACCAATTCCCGCCATTAATCTTAGAAAAACTCGTCAGAATCCACATTATTGAAAATTGGGAAGCGAAGGACGAGCCAGAGCATTTGAAGACGATCCGCGATCGCTTGCTGCGAAACGAACAGCGTGCTAGTGCTTTGCTAGGCATCTATCAGCAAATTTTACAAGGAGTTGAAATCCCCGTAGATGACTCTCACGAGCAGATCGAGTTGTTGTTATCGGGTTTGGTTGTCAAGCACCAAGGACAATTGCAAGTCAAAAACCGCATTTATCGAGAAGTATTTAATCAAACTTGGGTAGAAAAACAATTGGCAAAACTGCGACCCTACTCCCAGGCATTAGATGCTTGGTTAGTTTCACAAAGGCGCGACTCTTCGCGGTTGTTGCGCGGGCAAGCCTTAGTTGAGGCTCAAGCTTGGTCGCAAGGTAAAAGCTTGAGCGAATTGGATTATCAGTTTTTAGCAGCAAGCCAAGAATGCGATCGCCGAGAAGTTGAGACGCGATTGGAAGCAGAACGGACTCAAGAAATAGCGGCGCGACTGTTGCAAGAGCGAAAAGCTGCCAGATTCCAAAAGTTATTTTTAGGCACTTTATGTTTGGTCTTGGCGATCGCTTTAGGATTGGGGGTAGCAACTTTCTTTCAATACCGTTGGTGCGCGGTCGGGCTTCGATCGGCGATGAACTGAGAAAAAATTTCGATAAAATTCAATCATTCAGACTTTGCCATCAGAGCGGCGAATTGAAAGTGAAATAATCGGTTCAAATTCCTCGTTAACTACTCCAATAATCACATAGTTCTCCGGCTGCGCCCACCAAATCGACGGACATAGCGAGAGCCAATACGGACAATTCAAATTTGAGCATCTGGACGACGGGCTTCGAGGCGATCGCAGGCTACAATTTCACTCGCATCAACTTCAAAGTCTCCGGTTTCAATATCGATAGCTGCAATCTTGCCGTAGTTACCTTCCTCGACTTGAGGACGCACCTGAGATTCATAAATCTCATCGCCCTGTCGAGCATACTCTTCTTTGCTGTAGCGGGGTTGTCGCACTGCCATTGGCTTGACTTTGTTTCAATATTACCTTTGCATTTTAACCTGGGCGATCGCCATCTGTGCGATCGCGAAATTGCGTTACAAAAATTCGCTCAAATATTAGCTGTCTGGTTGTAAATAGTTATTATTGCTAGTTTTTTTAGTTCTCTTACCAAAAAAAACTATAAATTTCGACCTGTTTTTTTAGCATTTGGTATTTTTTTAGCTGAGTTGTAGTTTGATGTTTTACAATTTTATAGAACTTATTAATTGGGTACGTACTTGGCGATCGCAGCGCACGAACTATCGCTGGCGATACCCATTCATAACGATCGCTCTCATGGCAATCGCGATCGCCTGCACCAACACCTCTGAAACAAACCTATCTTCAGTCAATGAGTCTTCAAATGAAAGTCAAGTCTTAAAGATCTGGTGGGATAAAGGCTATACCTTGGAAGAAGATGAAGCGTTGCAGCAACTTGTGAGCCGCTGGGAGCAACAAACTGGCAACAAAGTCAAGCTTTCTTTCTATAACAACGACGAACTCTCGCAAAAAGCTCAAAGGGCAATTCAGGCGGGAAGTCCGCCCGATATCTTGATGAATGATAATGCCGATCGGGTACTGAATCCGCGTCTGGCTTGGGAAGGCAAATTGGCAGATGTCTCAGAGGCGATCGCACCAGTGAAGCAGTTTTATCCCGATACTGTATTAGCCAGTGTTTATTTTTATAACAATCTCAAAAAACAGCGCAGCTATTACGCGATCCCGATTCATCAGGGTATACCTCATATTTTTTACTGGCGTGATTTACTCAAGTTAGCAGGACGGAGCGAGAAGGATATTCCGCAGGATTGGGACGGCTTCTGGAAGTTTTGGCAACAAATGCAGGATACTCTGCAAACCCAGCACAATCGGAAGATTTATGGAATCGGCTTTCCGATCTCAGCTGGAGTTGTAGACACCTATGAAATTTTTGAGCAAATTTTAGAAGCCTATGACGTTCAAATTCTAGATTCTCAGGGTCAACTGCGCGTTGACGATCCCAAAGTTCGTCAAGGCATTATTAAGTCTATAGACTGGTACACTAAATTTTACAAACAGGGCTATGTACCACCAGAGGCAATCAACTGGCTGAACCCAGATAATAATCGCAGCTTGCTCAATCGCCTGATCGTTATGACTCCCAACAACTCCCTCTCGATTCCTGCTGCTGTGCGCCAACAACCAGACCTTTACCGCTATAAGCTCGGCACAATCGGGTATCCTAATAAACCCAGTGGCAAGCCGATGCGTTACTTAGCTCTAGTTAAGCAAGCGGTTGTCCTAGCCGACTCCAAAAACCAGAAGTTAGCCAAGGACTTTCTTGCTTATTTAATCCAACCGGAGATAATCGGAAGTTTTCTCAAAGCTGCGGGAGGGCGTTTTTTGCCAGTCCATAAACTCGTCTGGAAAGACGCATATTGGACAGACAAGAGCGATCCTCACATCTCCACTGCTGCCAAGCCAGTGATTCAGGAACAAACGCGCCTGATTTCTACTGCCCAAAACCCCGCCTACAGCCTAGTTCTCAAAGAGAGTATTTGGAGTAAGGCTGTGAATAAAGTCGTTGTCAATGGTACTACTCCCGAACAAGCAGCAGATGAGGCGATCGCCCAAATTCAGCAAATCTTCGCTCAATGGCAGTGAACAGACAGGGAGCAGGGAGCAGAGAGCAGGGAGCAGTTATGACTTCTGACTTACGACTTAAACGTCGCGATCGCTTGAGGTTGAGCCATCGCTACAAATTTCTAGTATTATTTCTCAGCCTTACAGTTGTTGCTTGTACTCAAAACTCTCAAGAACAAAACTCTAAAATTAATGTATCCCCAGCCAGCAATTCCTCTACTGAGAGTAGAGCGTTAAATATTTGGTGGGATAAAGGCTTTACCGTGGAAGAAGACGAAGCCTTGCAACGAGCTGCGAGCCGCTGGGAGCAACAAAGCGGCAACAAAGTCAAGCTGTCTTTCTATCCCACCGATGAGCTACTACAGAAGGCGCAAAGGGCAATTAGGGCAGGCAAGCCACCTGACATTCTGATGAGTCACCGCGCTGCGGAGGAGCTGAATCCGCGTCTGGCTTGGGAGGGCAAACTAGCAGATGTCTCAGAGGCGATCGCACCAGTGAAGCAGCTTTATCCCAATTCGGCACTACAAGCTGTTAATTTTTATAACAATATAGCTAAAAAGCGAAGTTACTATGCCGTGCCAATTTATCAGGCAACTATCCACATCTTCTACTGGCGGAACTTGCTAGAGCAAGTAGGTCGGCGCGAACGAGATATTCCTAAAGATTGGGATGGCTTTTGGGATTTTTGGTCGCAAGCACAGCGCGATCTGCGGACAAAGCAAAAGCAGCAGATTTACGGTTTAGGTTTTCCTTTCTCGATGGGAGCTGTGGAAACCTATTTCTTTTTTGAACAGATTTTAGAAGCCTACGATGTCCAGATTCTCAACTCTCAAGGTCAACTGCGCGTAAACGATCCTGAAGTTCGTCAAGGCATCGTTAAATGCTTAGAGTGGTATGCCAAATTTTACCGTCAGGGCTACGTCCCACCAGATGCAACTAACTGGTCAAATCCAGATAACAATCGCAGCTTGCTCAACCGCATTGCGCTGACAACGCCCAATCTGACGCTCTCGATCGCTGCTGCCGTGCGTCAAAATCCGAATGTCTACCGTTATCAGCTGGGTACGATCGAGTTTCCTAACAAACCTAGTGGTAAGCCGATGCGTCTGTTGGTTACACTGAGGCAAGCTGTTGTATTTAACCAGTCCCAGCACCAGAAATTAGCCAAGGACTTTCTCGCTTATTTAATCCAACCAGAGGTAGCTGGAGAATATTTCAAAGCTGCGGGAGGACGTTTTTTGCCAGTGAATCGCCAAGTTTGGCAAGATCCTTTCTGGACAGATCCAACTGACCCCCATATCTCGACTGCCATGAAGCAACTGATCCAGGGTCAAACGCGCCCATTTTATCACGTTCAAAATCCCGCTTACAGCTTAGTTGTGGAGGAGAATCTCTGGGGCAAAGCCCTCAATCGCATAGTTGTCGATCGCATATCTCCAGAGCAAGCAGCAGATGAAGCGATCGCGCGGATGAAGCAAATTTTCGCTCAATGGCAGTGAATAAACAGGGAGCAGGGAGCGATCGAGCAGTGACCACCTGTCACTCAACTACCAATGACTCATTAGCAACTCAAAATTAAATTACAGAAGTAAATTTTTTGCATAAATAGTAAAAAAATAGCGATAAATTTATATAAATCCTTACTTTGGGAAGTGTAAAAGGAAAAATTCTCTAACTTCTGAACTTCTTTCCTGCTGCAAGCGACTTAACAATACTGTGCCTTTTTCTGGTAAGAGCAAAGTGACTTAATCTATGAAGTCTTGGAATCAACACCTGACTGCTAAAGTCGCCAGTTCATTCTTAGTTTTGTCTCTGGTAGCTGTTGGCGTGGTGGGAAGCGTTGCTTTCTTTAGTGCTAGAGAGGCTCTCAAGCAGGCTGCTTTCAATCGCCTCAGCGTTGCTGCTACCCTGAAAGAAGAAGAAATTGGGCGTTGGTTTGAAGACCAGCAACGAGATTTTCTCCTCGTGACTCAACATCCAGAACTACAAAGGAATATCAAGATCCTACTAAGTGGCAAAACTGCCAATCCGAATTATCTTGCCGCTGACAAAATTCTCTCTAACTATCTCATTAGTGTCACCCAAACCAAGCCAGCCTTAAGAGAAATTTTCATCCTCGATCGCAGCAATCAGATCGTTCTATCAACTGACAAGCAACGCGAAGGCGACTACGAAATTTTAGCTAACGTTAGCTATTTTGAACGAGTCGAGCTAAAAGATACCTTCGCTCCGATTTTCTACGTTTCGCCCATCACGGGCAAGCCGTCAGTTACCTTGGCAACACCCCTACGCGATGCAGCAGGAGTGCGCCAAGGCATTGTTTTAGCTCACCTCAACTTAGACCGCATCGATCGAATCGTCCGAGAACGCACGGGCTTAGGCGATAGTGGCGAGACATACTTAGTCGGCTCTTTGGTATCAAAAAACGCTTTTATCTCCAAAGCAGAGAAAACTGAAGCACAGGAATTTCCAGAAGGAATTAGCAGTCAAGGCATTGATGCAGCGATGAGTGGTGTCAGCGGCTCTGGACTTTATCGCAACTATGCCAAACTACCAGTTATTGGTGTCTATCGCTGGCTGAACGAGCAAGATTTGGCTTTGTTAGTGGAGATGCAGCAGGAAGAAGCATTTGCCCCTGCTCGCCAACTCGCAGGAACAATCGTACTCGTAGGACTAGCATCGGTAGGTTGTCTGTCGATTGGAGTGTATTGGCTAACCCGACAGTTAAAAATCTCTCGCGAGCAGTTAGAGAATTACAGCCATAAATTGGAACAAAAAGCCCAGGAAGCTGAAGCTGCCAACCTTGCCAAAAGCGAATTTTTGGCTAACATGAGTCACGAACTGCGGACTCCGCTCAATGCCATTCTTGGTTTCAGCCAACTGATGAGCCGCGATCGCTCGCTCAATGCGGCACAGCTAGAAAATTTAGACACGATTAATCGCAGCGGCGAGCATTTGCTGACCTTAATTAATGATGTCCTGTCAATGGCTAAAATTGAGGCGGGGCGCACAATTCTGAATGAAAATAGCTTCAATCTCTACGAGCTATTGGATTCACTAGAAGAGATGTTACAACTCAAAGCAGAAGCCAAGGGCTTACAGCTGATCTTTGAACGCACCCCTGAAGTTCCCCAATGCGTACGCGCAGACGAGAGTAAATTGCGCCAAGTCTTAATTAATCTGCTGGGTAATGCAATTAAATTCACTCAAGCAGGCGGAGCAATCTTGCGCGTGAGAACGAAGCAGGATAAGCAAGAGACATCCCATGTGCCACTTACTCCTACCTGTATCCTACACTTTGAAGTTGAAGATACTGGTCCTGGCATTGCAGCATCAGAGTTGGAGAGATTGTTTAAACCCTTTGTCCAAACGGAAGCAGGTCGAAAATCCCATGAAGGAACTGGTCTGGGTTTAACTATTAGCCAACAGTTCGTGCGCTTAATGGGAGGAGAGATCGCGGTTAGCACGACTTTGGGTCATGGCACAATTTTTAGTTTCGAGATTCCAGTTAGCCCCGCAGCAGTGGTGGAAGTGCAGCCTCGACAGCACTATCGGCGAGTCATGGGACTCGCGCCCGACCAACCGAAGTATCGTATCTTGGTAGTTGAAGATAAATGGGAAAACCGCCAACTGCTAGTCAAGATGCTCGAATCAGTGGGCTTCGAGGTGCGCGAAGCTGAAAATGGTGAAGAAGGAGTGGCGATTTGGGAAAGCTGGCAACCACAATTAATCTGGATGGATATGCGAATGCCAGTGATGGATGGCTATGAAGCGACTAGACAGATTAAAGCCCATCTAAAAGGTCATGCGACAATTATCATCGCTCTAACAGCTAGTGCCTTTGACGAGGAACGCGCTGTAGTTTTATCTGCTGGGTGTAATGATTTTGTCCGCAAGCCCTTGCGGGAAGAAGTTATCTGGGAAAAAATGATGCAGTATTTAGGGGTGCGTTATATCTATGAAGAAAGCACCCAGCAGGTAGCGATCGCTCCTCAGCAAGAAGAAAAAGAACCCTATACGCTGACAGTTCAAAGCTTGAGAGTCATGCCTCCTGAGTGGGTAGCACAGCTACACCAGGCAGCACTGCGGACTGATGAGAAGCTGATTTTCGATCTTCTAGAACAAATTCCACAGGATTATGCTCCTATGGCAACTGCTCTAGCCGATTTAGTAAATAACTTTCGTATTGATAAGATTATCGATCTAACGCAACTAGATTCAGCATGAATGACGATCGCGCTCAGGAGCCTAAAGCGAATATTTTAGTAGTTGACGATAAGCCGGATAACTTACGACTTCTATCTGCGATGCTATCTCAGCTAGGGTATGAAGTCCGTAAAGTGATCGACGGAAAAACAGCCTTGATGACAGCGCAAGCTGCCCCGCCGGATCTCATTTTGCTTGACATCATGATGCCAAACATGAATGGCTATGAGGTCTGCCAACACCTGAAAGCTTCACCAACAACCCGCGATATTCCGGTAATTTTTATCAGCGCCTTAGATGAGGTCATCGATAAAGTTAAAGCTTTTGCAGTCGGAGGAGTTGATTACATTACGAAACCCTTCAGTGAAGAAGAAGTTTTTGCTCGCGTAGAAAATAATCTGACGCTGCGGCGGTTGCAACAGCAGCTGACAGAGCAAAATGCTCGCCTGCAACAAGAAATTTGCGATCGCCAAAAGGCAGAGTCAGCACTATGGCTGAGCCAGTTTTATTTAGACAAATCTAGAGATGCAATCTGTATCATTAATGCAGATGCACGGTTTGTCTATGTCAATGAAGCAGCTTGTCGCATCCTGGGATACTCCCGCGTCCAACTGCTAGATATGGCTGTCCAAGATGTCAATCCCAATTTTCCGACAACAATCTGGCAGTCACATTGGCAGGAAATTCAGCTCAAAGGCTCCTTCACCTTTGAATCGACCTCACGGACTAAAGATGGTCGGGACATCAGCGTGGAAATAACTGCTAATTATTTAGAGTTTAACGGTCAAGAGTATAACTGTGCGATCGTGCGCGATATTACTGCTCGCAAACAGGCAGAAGCAGCACTGCTTGGCAGCGAAGCGAAGTTTCGCCATTTGTTCGAGTCTGCGCCCGTAGGAATTTTCTCTATACGCCTTTTTGATGGTTCGCTGCTGGATGCTAATCAGCACTTTGGGCAAATACTCGGTTATACTTGTGCTGCAGCTAGTGGCACAGATACGATCGCGCAAAAATCCATAACTGATTTTTTGAGCGATCCGACTGCTCAACAGCAGATCTTGGCAGCAAAACAGGCGGCGGGAAAAGTCTGCCAGTGCCAAATCCAAATCCGCAAACAAGACGGATCGATAATTTGGGTATTATTAGCACTACGAATTGATGCAGCAGAGGATTGCGTGGTAGGCGCGATCGCCGAGATTAGCGATCGCCTATAGTGACAAACGAAAGTCAACCTGAGATTACCAGAGATTTTAGCTCCTCAAGGTTTCCTTTAGAATTTCAAGTTCTTCCAGAGCAGCAACCACTTGCAGCTTTCTCACTGTAGTAATCGATCTGCAAGTATCGGTCAATCGCTCTATTTTCCTAAGATTAGGACTCAAGCAAGTCCAGAGATTTCCTGTAATGACAAATACAATCTATCAAATTACATTAATGAACGAAAGGTATGCAGCAACAGCCTTTAAAAAGGTAAGTTTGCAGTAGATAATCTGCAAGAGTTCTAGCAATAAATCTAACTCTCATTTGAGAGCTGGCGATCGCGCAGCTTGCATTTGTAACACTGCCTGCCTTGACGCTGCCCGTTCTTGACCGTAGCAATTGGAGTTGGAGTTGAGACGTTTTCTTTATTCTAGCGAAATCACCATTACCCTTTCAGCAACGCCAGGAGTCACAAATGCAAGTTGTTACATTACCTTTAGAACCAAAATTCGATCCCAGCCAAGGTATCGCGCTCACAGATCTAGCCCAGATTTGGCAATGGCAGTTGGCATTTGACTATCCTAATAGCAGTGTGGCTACCAAAGAGAGTATTGTCTGCTGGCTACTGGGAAACCGTTCGGAACGTCTGGATTCACAGCAGTTTAAACTCGCACAGCAAGGGATAGCATACCGCTACCGGATTTTGCAGAATCGTTATTTAGGACAAGCACCAGAACAGGGGTATCGCCGCCTCTTGACCCGCTTAGGTAGTTTAGTCGTGCTACAAAATAAAATCCGCCTGATGGTGGCTCTGGGTCGCGATCGCCGTTGTCAAATTAGCGAAGTATTGCAAGAGTTTTTGCAAGATTTACTGCAACGCGATTGTTACCTACAACAGCAAATAACAGCGATCGCTGAATGTACGGATGACCTTCGCTTGCGAAACGCCTTACTATTTACTGCGATCGAAGAATACTGTTTGCGACCAGTCCGCAATCAACCGCTGATTGTCTATCGCTTCATCAACTATATGCGTCGCTATGCACCAGGAGGAGTGACGCAAGTACCGAACAACAATGAGATTCGGATTGTTTTTGCTCAAATTCCTACTGAAGATAGCGATCGCAGCTTCAACTTGCTAGATGTACAAGCGATCGGGCAATACAAGGAACAAGAAGAAGCCGCAGAGCAACAGAGCGAGCGTGATGAAGTTAAACAGCAGCTATCTCAATACTTAGCACAAAAGTTGGGACATTCAGCCGTTCAATGGTTAAATTTATATCTGCAAGGACAATCGCAG
The DNA here is from genome assembly GCF_014696895.1 of Chroococcidiopsis sp. [FACHB-1243]. Taxonomy (NCBI): domain Bacteria; kingdom Bacillati; phylum Cyanobacteriota; class Cyanophyceae; order Chroococcidiopsidales; family Chroococcidiopsidaceae; genus Chroococcidiopsis; species Chroococcidiopsis sp. [FACHB-1243]. Next base: position 114,129 of record NZ_JACJQX010000017.1, read on the forward strand.
CAAACGATCGCCGAGCAATTAAATTTGACCGCTAAAGATGTTTACCGCTTGCGCGAAAAAGTTTGCTATCACGCTACGAGACTATTTCAAAAAGGAGACAGGAAACAGGAGATAGAAAATTGGAGAATTCAGAATTAATATTCGATTTTTGTAGGGACGTACAGTTGTGCGCCCCTACGACTCCTCTAGTTTATTGTCTGAGATTACCAGAGATTTTAGCAGCAGATATTTTAAACTAAGTGCGATCGCTTCTCAAAGTTCTAGTTAGTCAACCTGTGTTTTTCTGAGTTTTATTTATGAAATTCCAGAGAATTTCTGTAACGACAAATATAAAGTCATAAATTAACTTAGTAAGTAGAAGGGTTGCTAAAAACTATAATAACTAATCGACTCGAAAATAATCAGAGGTAATCGCAAATGTCTGACTTTACTATCAGCTTAATTCATTTCAAATTTAATCTATTGCGATCGCCATGCCAATGGCTTGACTCTATAGAAATTCATAACTCCAATCTAGCTCGATTGCTGTGCATGACGATCCCTGCTCGTTGTCCCTTTGAGCGAGAAATCAAACTTGGCGATCGCACTATTTTCCGAATTCCGCCTCTATGCAAATTGAACCCTTTCTACGAACAAATTATTGGTCTGCGCTTCAAGTGCTTGTCCTATTTGGCAGATAAATGCGGTGAAGATGTAGCCGTTTATTGTTAGTAAGTTCGAGCCTAGATGAAATATACGGAAAGTTCTCTACATATTAATTGAACCGAAAGGATCGGAAAAACTTATATCGGATGAAGAAATTCTTCAGGCGATCGAATTGTTACGACCTGCTGCCTCAATTTAAATCATCTCATCAAAGTTGTTATGTCGCTTGCGATCGTGGAAACCCTTGCAGATTCCCCTCTCACCCCAGAGTCACCGACTGATACCGATCTTCGAGTCTTGGCTTGCTTGGCAGAACGCAATGTGACGTGGCGTTATTCACTGCTGTCGCGCGATCGCCTGCGAGCGATCTGTACCTTTGATGCCCCCGATGTAGAATCTGTCCGAGAATCCTATCGCAAAGGTGGCGGCATATTTAGTCGTATCTGGGCTGGGGAATTGATTCAGCCACAGGACATTCAACCACGGCGCAATTCATCAATGCTCAAGGTGATTGAAACCACCTATCCCCCGTTCGAGCAGGAGGAGTGGAACGAAATCAGTAGTAGAACCTTAAGCTGTTACGCCCACCGAGGAATTGAGTGGGTGCGATCTTACCTGTCGCTCGATCGCACCCGCGTTATTTGCGAATTGAACGCACCTGATACCCAGTCCATTCGGGAAGCTCAGCACCGAGCTGGAGTTTCTTTCGACCGCGTCTGGTCGGCAACGATCGTCAAACCGTAAGAGCATGTCCTCTGGGAACACTATCATCCTACTCACCCCCACTGGCACTTGTTAACGATCGCTGATGGCGACGCACCAATAGATATAGAAAGTATGGCGCGCCCACTGCTGCTGTCACTACGCCACAAGGAAGCTCAGTCGGTGCAAACAAATGAAAAAGACCGTGCGGCACTACGCCGCCACGCCGACATGATTCTGCACGACAGTTGCGAAGCCGTTTCCCAGTAGTTGGATCGCCAAGATATTGAACAACAGTATCAAGCAGTGATGAAAGTGCTTTAGATCGCAAGTGGCGATCGCCGCAAAATCTTCTCATTGGCAGAAGCAATATTTTGCCAACCAGCTCAGCTTGAAGAAAGAAATGACTTGCAATGCAGGTGATTTGCGCTCTCAGAACTGAGGAAATTGACTTTAACAACACATGTTTAGAATTTTGTTTGCAGTTGCCGAGCCATCAACATCTAATTTTAATCTTGTTTGGTTATCGGCACTATTTGCCGTCATTTTGGCTCTAGTGCATCTGTTCTCTGGTAAACTCCGCTTTCTCGAAAGAACTCCTCGCAGTATTTGGCTGTCTGTAAGTGGCGGTGTTTCAGTTGCCTATGTCTTCGTCCATATCTTGCCCGAATTGAGTCAGGCACAGGAGACAGTTAAAGGTACGGTAGGCAAGGCACTATTGTTTCTAGAACATCACGTATATCTTTTAGCACTATTAGGATTAGCCGTGTTTTATGGCTTAGAACGGGCTGCTAAAGTATCACGCCAGCGCAACCGCCAAGCAGGTAGGGGAGATGTTGCTTCATCGGGTGTTTTCTGGGTGCATATTGCCTCGTTTGCTCTCTACAATGCCTTAGTTGGCTATCTGCTCTTGCATCGAGAGGAACCAAGAGTTCAAAGTTTATGGTTTTTCTTTATGGCAATGGCTTTGCATTTCATCGTCAATGACAATGGATTGCGCGAACATCACCAGCGTACCTATGAAAAAACTGGTCGCTGGATACTGGCAGCAGCAATTATTTGTGGTTGGGCGATCGGGCTGGGAACTCAACTGTCTGAGGCGGCGATCGCGTTACTCTTTGCTTTTCTCGCCGGAGGAATTGTACTTAATGTTTTGAAAGAAGAACTCCCAGAAGAACGCCAAAGTCGCTTCTGGGCTTTTGCCCTCGGTGCAAGTATATATTCTGCGCTTTTGGTCGCACTGTAATGTCGATAGCCTGTTGTCGATCGCGAGTACAGACACTGAAACGTGTTAGGCTATGAGCGTTTTGATCGCGACGCGCGCTGTTGAATTGAAAAATTCAACTCACACAGGGATTAGGTGATGCAACTTCACCTTGACGTTACAAAGTTAATCATCGAGCTAGAGCGGGTGCAAGAGATGAAAGGCAGCAGAACTGTTTGCACGGCTGTGTCTCCACCTCAGGGCAAACACATCTTGTCAATAAAGGGCAATTAGCCACTAGTTGTTGCGAATAAACTCATTAAAGGGTAGCTTATTGAGAACTTATTCTCCAGATATAGCGTAGGTTGAAGCCCAAGAGACTATGTATATTCTCTGGCAAATTTAGATGCGTTTGCCCTGAGTACGCCCTTAACTCGTAAGTTTGACAAATTTAGCCGCACAATACTCTACGTCATTTTAGGTCTGGCAGCGCTCACATTAGCAGTAGGGTTGGGTCAAGGGCAGACCTTTGCCGGAATGTTTGAAGCGGCTGTCGCTTTGGCAGTCAGTGCCATTCCTGAAGGACTACCAGCAGTGGTAACAGTGACGCTAGCAATTGGCGTTAACCGCATGGCACGCCGCCACGCCATTATCCGCAAATTACCTGCGGTAGAGACTTTAGGCGGCGCGACAGTCATTTGCTCTGATAAAACGGGGACGCTGACCGAAAACCAAATGACCGTGCAAGCGATTTATGCCGGAGGCGATCGCTTTACTGTTAGCGGTACGGGTTACAGTCCCGAAGGGGAAATTGGAAAGCAGGGGGAGAGGTTGCCTGTAGCTCTGGAAGAATGTTTTATTGCTGGGTTGTTGTGCAATGACTCTTATTTGTTGAGTATCAGCCATTTAGGGAAAGCGATCGCGTTGAGAATCCGTGGTAGAAGAGTTTCAATAGGTGGTACGAAGGCGATCTCGCTGGGTATTCTTGCCGCAGTCGTGTTGCAGATTGTCTTCAGTCAATGGAGCGTGATGAATAACTTATTTGCGACCGCACCATTGAATCTACAGCAGTGGTTAATTTGTTTGCTGCCTGCTTTACCGATGATTCCGTTGGCTATTTTGGTTAACTGGATCGATCGCCTTGAGTAGGTCGAAACCCAATACTTCTTGGTTAAAGTCGAGTCCCCCTAGCCCCCCCTAACAACGGAGAGAACTCTTGCTCCCGAGAGGCGTGGAGGTTGGGGGATCTTCAGGTACTTTACCCGCTTGAGCAATATCGCGCCCAAAAGCAGCAAGCACACCTTTGTGGTTTTTGAAGGACATCCCCTCACCTCCCAGAAACGCTAAAGCTACGTAAAACATGGCATAGTATCTAAGGGACATAGCATTGAAAGTTAATCTACAAGTGGAATAATTCCAAATAAATAAGGACGTTTGGCTCAATCAAGTAGAGCAACTTCTAGGAGCTATTTTCCAGCGCGACGAGCAAACAACTCGAACTCTAGCTAAGAGCGACCAGCCTTATAGAAATCCCATTGAAATAGCAGCTATGCAACTAGAAAGCGAATGCGATACAGAGGCTTGCTCTTGGTTGAAGCAGCTAGGGTTCAAGATTCCGAAAGAATAAGGGTAAGCAATTGCGTCAGCGTTGCGTAAACGTTGCGATCGCGTCCATACACTCCACTCATAACCATAGCAGGAAATATACTAGCACCGAAACGCGAAAACAGCAGACACTCCAATCCAGCCCTTAACTTGACTCGAACAGGCGATCGCCTTTGTGCAATCGAGTGGCAATTTGGTAAGTTTGTGCTTGAGAACGCATTGTCGGCGCGTGAGCAGCTAAGTAGCGCGCAGCAGCAACCAATACGCGAACTCCAGCCAGAGATTGAGCGTGTAAAGCATATTGGCGAAAAGCAGCTTCCATCTCTTGAATGACGCGAAAATCTCGGTTTTCCCACAACATCATTTTACCTAGCATTGCCATGAGCCGCTGCGGGCTACCACCACTACTGTGGGACAACCATTTAAACCAAGACTAGCAGTAACGAGCTATTTGAAATCATTGCCGGTCGTCGTTGTGCTTCGCTAAGGCAAATAATAAGGGGCGCAGTTTAGAATTGCGCCCCAGCTTTAACATAGAGATTTAATTTTAGAATCGATCTGTTGTTATGTAGATAGCTTCACGAACTTTACATCAGATTCCAGAAAATCTACCTGCTCGTCGATCGAGTTAGCTCAGAACATCGCCATGCTGCTACTAGGTTCATGTCATTGTGGAAAAGAACAAAAAGGATTTCTGTAGGCTAAAAATCTATCCTCTTGTAGCTTTACTATTGACTGTAGGATCGAGTCATGCTGGAGAAAAAATGGTAGAGCAAATTGGCGTAGGACTGGTTGGTTATGGCATGGCAGCTCGCGTGTTTCACGCGCCAATCATTCAGTCAATTCCCCATCTGAAACTGAAAAAGGTGGTCGAACGACATGGGAATCAATCTAATCAAGATTATCCTGGGGTGGAAGTCGTGCGCGATACCACGACACTCTTGCAAGATGAAGAGATAGCTCTGGTCGTAATTACGACTCCAAATATCTCCCATTTCGATCTAGCACGCCAGTCTTTATTAGCAAATAAACACGTCGTAGTTGAAAAGCCTTTTACTGTTAACTCAAACCAAGCACAGCAATTGATAGATTTGGCGCGTCAGCAAAACAAGTTCATTAGCGTGCATCACAACCGGAGGTGGGATGGTGATTTTCTCACAGTGAAGCGGTTGTTAGATAGTCAGCTTTTAGGACGCTTAGTCGAATATGAGTCCCATTACGATCGCTTCAGAAATGACGTGAAGCCGAATGCCTGGAGGGAAGGCGAAGGGAATGGGAGTGGAGTTCTGTTCGATCTCGGCTCGCACTTAATAGACCAGGCGCAGGTTCTATTTGGCTTACCACAAGCGATCGCGTCGGACATCAGAATCCAAAGAGATTTTGGCAAGGCAGACGATAATTTTGAGCTAATACTGGATTACGACAACTTGAAAGTGACTTTGAAGGTGAGTATGCTAGTAAAGGAGCAATGTTCGCGTTTCATTTTACATGGTACGGAAGGTTCTTTTATTAAATATGGTTACGATCCGCAAGAAGAAGCTTTGAAGCAAGGACTCACACCCGCCGAACCAAACTGGGGAGAAGAGCCTAGAGAGAAATGGGGTACGTTGAGGACACAAATTAGCGGGCTACAAGTGGAGGGGCAGATTGAAACGCTTGCAGGTTGTTATCAAGCTTACTATCAGAATATAGCTGATACAATTGGCGATCGCTCAGAGCTTAGTGTTAAGCCTGAAGAAGCAAGAAATACAATTCGCATTATCGAATTGGCAATGCAAAGCAACAAAGAAAAATGCACAGTTCCCTTCTCTTTGTAAGTGAATACCCGATCCTTTTTCGATCGCTTTGGGCGAGACGAATAATCTACGCTCCTTTAGCTTGCTCCAGATTCAATTTCCCCTGTTGTCTGCTGTTTTGCCTGCTTTAATGCCTCCTGAAAACTGTCAATATCTTTGCCATAGCCGCACAGTTGGGCAACTGCTGCTAATTCTTGAGAAGCATTGGCTCTGGCACAATTAAGCAACGCAGCTCCTTGAAGCAGCTGCTGCCCTAAAAGTAACTGTTCTTTAGACTCACCCCAGAAGGCACTATAAGTCCAGACTTCTTCACTTCCCTGCAATTCCAGCGACCAACGGCAAATAGCTGATTTCGGGTTCACGCCAATTTCAATCAGCTTCGCACCCATGTAGTATTCCATCTGCGATTTCGTTCTTTCTTTGAGCGCCAAAGGCTGATTTTTGTTCAGCTTGCGGGACATATGAGCTTGTGTGTGTTTAACCATATCGATCCTGCTTGAGGATTTGGTAATTGTTCAACTATGATAAATTCTTCACGGCATCACTCAGCTTGATGTACCATATCAATCAATACCTCATCAGCAATATCACCATAGGTATACGGTTGCACTCATGCTCGCGACATAGAATGAGAAGAGTTTCATTGTTGCCCTGAATTTCACCAGCAACGTTAAACAACTATGAGTGCAGTTCCCAACATCACCCTCAACGACGGCAAGGCGCTAGAAATCGGCTATCGGCATATCGATACTGCACAGATGTATGGCAACGAGAAGCAGGTGGGTGAGGCTATCCGCGCCTCTAGTCTCGATCGCAGCAACATTTTCGTCACCAGCAAGCTCAACAACGGTTTCCACCAGCCTGATGACGCTTGCAAGGCATTCAACACCACACTCTTAGAACTCGGCTTCGACTACGTGGATCTGTTCCTCATCCACTGGCCTTTGCCGACGCTCTACGACGGCGACTTCGTTTCGACCTGGAAGACGCTGGAGGAATTCCATCGCGACGGTCGCGCCCGCTCCATCGGAGTGTCGAACTTCCAGATCGACCACCTGGAACGGCTGGCAGCCCAGACCGATATAGTTCCGGCAGTCAACCAAATCGAGGTACACCCCTACTTCACCAATCAGGCAGTACGCAGCTACGGTCAGGAACATCAGATCGCTACCGAGGCGTAGTCACCATTGGCGCAGGGCAAGCTACTTGAGAACCCCACGATCGCTCGGCTTGCTCACAAGGTAGGCAAAACTCCAGCGCAGGTCGTGTTGCGCTGGCACATCCAACGCGGTGACATCGTATTTCCGAAGTCGGTGACACCATCGCGCATGAAGGAAAACTTTGAACTGTTTGACTTTGAACTGAGTTCCACCGACATTGACACAATCTCCGCACTCGATCGGGGCGAGTCCGGTCGCACTGGTCCAAACCCAGACAAGTTCGCCTACGTTCCTAGCTGACTCTAGTTTTGTGTTAATAGTGCAGAGGAAGCTTGGGATAAGGGCAATCCGCTTTCCAAAGGAAGTCAAAAACGCCTAGCCTCAAGAGGGGGAAAGAATTCTCACTCAAGAGCAGGCTGGAGAGCGCGAGTATGATTCTGAGGGACATTTCCACGTAGACAAACAAGCGCAACAGTTCCAGCCATCAGTACAGATATTATACTTTTGCAAAAAGTTAGAGCTGGCTTTGAATACATAGCTGCTCCTATCAATGCAACAGGCGAAGATTTACTAGATTTAGCCAAAGTTGCCAAAGCTAAAGTTATCCAAGAGTATGGTAGTCAAACTTTACCACTAAACTTAGTAGCAATTACTAATGGAGCTAGAGTCATACGTCATCCGCTTCTTACTATTTTTGGTGTAGCAGTTACCGTAATTTTAGATTGGTATCACTTGAGCAAAAAATTAAGAGAGATAATGTCAATGATTGCTAGCAATAAACTTGAGAAAGCAAAGCATTTAAAGTTTTTACTTTCTCAATTGTGGCAGGGCAATACTGAAGAGTGTTCTTGAGTATTTTAACTACCAGGTTAATGCTAGAAATGTAGACAAGTAGATTTGACAGTCGGCTCTCGCCAGAAGAACAAAGGGATGAGTTGGCGACCACTAGGCAGCAAAGCTTTATGTCTACTCAAGGTAGTTGAACTTAACGGTCAGTGGCAGCAGTTATGGTTCCCCACTCAGGCTGCTCGATCGACGGATATTTTACAGCTCGAAACAAAGTGGGGGCGATAGCTCTACAACATCTCCCTATTTCTTTTATTTTGACTAGCTCAAATCCTGACTTGAACTCTGCTTTAGGTTAGATAATTGTCTGCGACAGAAAAAGTTATTTAAGATTATTACGAATTAATTTTATACCTAGAGCTGGACTTAGTTTTTCAATTCATACGGTAATAGATACTAATAAAAACCACCAATTTAAAATGTAGTAAATATAACTTAGCTAGGTGTCTCTTTAGAATGATTAAGCTGTGAGCTGTAATTGTTAGGCTAGACGTTAAGAACAACCAAATATTCATCTAGTTTTTAATCTTTTTTAATTCAGGAGATAATTGACATGGTTGAAAATAAGCAGGCTTTAGAAAAACAGGTTGAAAATGCTAACCGCGCGACAACAGATCGCTCCTACACCAATCCAACGGATACAAACATAGGCGCTGGAATATCTACATCTGCAAACGCTCCTACAACTACGCCTCAACCCGATGCTCGTCCAGCAAACGGAAGTAACAATGCTGCATTAAACCGGGCGCTGCTAGGAGGACTTATTGGTGTTACGTTAGGCTCATTAGCTGGTGCTTTCGCTGGCAAGAGAATAGGGCGGGGATTTAACCATACTGTAAAAGGTATAGGAGATGCATCAAAGACTATTGGTAATGGTCTTGGTCAAACAGCAAAAGGTCTAGGGGATGCGGCAAAGAGTATCGCTGAGGGTACTATCCAAACCGTTGTAGGTGGTGCAATAGACACGGCAGAAGGTGTGGCTGACGCATCTAAGCAAACCGCGGTAGGTACGCTCGACGCAGTACAGAACGTAGCGCAGGGTGTAAATCGCGCTGTACAAGTTGCTGCGGACAAAGCTAAAGATACGGCACAAAATGTCGCTGAGGGAGCCAAGCAGACCACGGTAGGTACGCTCGACGCAGTACAGAACGTAGCGCAGAGTGTCGATCGCACCGTACAAGATACTACAGACATAGCAAAAGATACAGTACAGAACGCCGAACCATTTAAAGATCGAAGCGATCGATATCAAGAGAGAACAGCTCTAGGCGATGCCTTTGGCGGTTCGCGAAGCGACCTTCGGCAAACCGAGAATGATGAAGTTGGTATGGAAGATTTTGACCGGACACCAACTGTCTATATTTCAAATTCAGAGCAAACAGAAGGGACTTTCGGAGAGACACCTATGACTATAGATGAATGAATGCCAATAGCTTTTGTTCAAAAAGACTCATCTGAAGAAAAACTTACTTGGCTTTAGTTACTCTCATGAATAAATGAATGACGTTGCCAGCTAGTAATTTCTTAGTTTGTAGCTGAAGTGGGTTTAACAAGGTAGTTCTTAAGAAATAAAGATAAGTAAAAATTCGGTTTATCAAGCGATTAATTATGCTTATCTTTTGGACTTTGAGGACTACCTACACACAAAATCATGAGTTATTAGTGAATAGATCGTTCACGCTTTTACCAGACCAGACTTTGGAAATCAAAGTAAAAATGTTTAGATATTGCTTTTCGTCTTAGCACAAAGTAGAAGATTATGATGAACGAGAACCAGCAGGTTTTAGACCACTCCGAAGAAAACGTTGATTTGTTTACAGATCGAGTCAATGATGATGTAGCAGGTCAAAGTAAGAACAATGAGTTAGCTAAAGTAGCAATTGGAGCGCTGATTGGTGCTACGTTAGGTGCGGTTGCTGCGGCTTTAACTATTAAGGGGACAACCGAAAAGGTTGAACGAACTGTAAAAAGTGTAGGAAATGCGGTAAAAGGTGCAACTGGGAGTTTCAATCAAACTGTAACAAATGTAGGCGACGCAATAAAAACTGTAGCTGATAGTGTCAACGAAACTGTAAAAGATGTAGGAGATGCCGTTAAAGATACAGCTTTGGACGTTAACGCCACGACAACAAATACAGTCAGTGCTGTGAAAGGTACAGCTGTAGGAATCAACGACACTGTGAAAAATACAGTGGATATTGTCAAGGGTGCAACTGAAGGTGTTAAAGACACTGTGAAAGGTACAGTGGACGTAGCCACGAGCGCAGTTGCGAATGCGGATGATACTTCATCTGAGAGTCAGAGTACCAATGTATCTAAAGACCAGGTAGCATACATTTTAGTTCCACTAGACAAAAATAAATAACGGTGTGTGAGTAGCAATGAACATTGTTGACTGACAAATATGTGAGCGCGGACAACATCAGTTACATCAAATAAACAACTCAGGGGATACATAAAAGAATTCCCCCAAAGCCTTAGCCTATGACTTGCTGACCTTCCGCTTGCCATCGATCGCTTCAGAAACTACTTCCTTAGACCCGATCGCATCGATTAATTTCACCTGTTTGAAATCCCTTGTTTCCATCAGATGTAGGAGAATGGATTGAGGAGTTGCAGCATTAAGTTGATAGTGTTCGCCCTCAAAATTCTCAATTAGTATTATCAGCAGATCTAGAAAAGCATCTTCTTCTAGTGTGCGACCGCGATGCTCCAACTCTTCAGCTAGAGCAATCGCAGCTTCCTTTTCTAATTCAGTTTCAATGACTTTTGGTTGATATTGTACCAGCAAGTTAGCATAAGCTTCTTTATCAATAATATGAATCATTCTTCTAGTCTTGTTTGTCGGAGTCGGCAAGCGTCAAAGCATATTTAATATAAAATCTTTGCTGTGAATAGACAAGAGTGATAATTAATCTATAATTCTTTTCTCCAATAAATAAGTTGGCGATCGAAACCTGCCGCATTTGATAACAGCTCAACTGTTGCAGCTCAAATCCCCCGATCCTGATAAGTTGGCTGTGGAAACGCTTCAGACACACAAAGCCAATCCCAAACGCGGGGCAGCAATTATCAAACAAGTTCTGTCGTTTGCACGAGGTGTCGAAGGAGAGCGCAAAGTTCTTCAGTTGAAGTACTTGCTTTTAGAAGTTCGGCTGATTGTGAAATAAACATTTTCCCCAATCAACAGGATCGGTTTGCTTGACAATCGCTTGCCACAAGTAGTGTTTAGATTTACAACTCACTCTTAACGTCTTGCCTAACGTGGGATAAGCTGAAATTGGTCGCAAATGTGCAGCCAGTTACTGTTTTGTTGACTTTGCTGCAGTTGATTTTGATAAATTTTGCGGTAATCAACCGCTATGAGAATCCTACTAGTTGAGGATGATGAACTGGTTGCCAAAGCTTTAGCTCAATTCCTTAGCGATCGGCACTATGCTATCGATATCGCTACAGATGGTCAGGTAGGTTGGGAACTATTAGTAGCATATACGTACGACTTAATTCTACTAGATGTCATGTTGCCCAAGCTAGATGGCATTACCCTTTGTCGGCAGTTGCGACGCATTGGCGATCGCACCCCGATTATCTTAGTGACTGCTAAAGATAACGGCACTAGTAAAGTTATTGGTTTGGACGCAGGGGCAGATGATTATGTGACTAAGCCTGTTGACTTAGCAGAATTATCGGCTCGGATACGCGCTCTACTGCGACGAGGGGATTTTGCCGTACCTCCCGTATTGGAGTGGGGCGACCTACGCCTCGATCCGAGTATATGTAAAGTCAGCTACAGCAACCAGCCGATCGATTTGACTCCAAAAGAGTATGTACTACTAGAGCTTTTCCTCCGCAATCGCCATCGCGTTTTTAGTTGTGGAGTCATCCTCGATCGCTTATGGTCTTATGATGAAGAAACTCCAGGTGAGGATACGGTGAGATCTCACATCAAGGGGTTAAGGATGAAGCTGCGAGCGGCGGGAGTGCTAGACGATCCAATTGAGACAGTCTACGGCATTGGCTACCGCCTCAAATCGTTAGAACAGACAAAAACCAAGGAAAAAGCCAAAGTTGGGAAGAAAGCAGCTCGTCTTTCACCCCAACAAGAACAGCAGACGCTTACAGGAGTGGCAAGAGTTTGGGAACGAGTTAAAGAAAAGTTTATTGGGCGAGTCGTAACAATCGAGCAAGCGATCGCTTTACTGCCACAGCGATCGCTGGACGAGCAATTGCGTTCCTCAGCAGAGCAGGAGGCGCACAAGCTGGCAGGTTCGCTGGGAATGTACGGCTTTGCCTTGGGTTCTCGCCTCGCTCGGCAAATCGAAAACTTGCTGCAAGCTGGGGTCTTGGTAACTCCAGAGCGATCGCGGCAACTGTCCGAACTCGTTGCGGCACTGCATCGAGAATTGCAACGCCCAACCGTTCAGAATCCAGAACTGCTATCGCAAGATGAATCTCCTTGGCTATTGATCGTAGAGCCAGACCGCTCATTGTCTGAAGGCTTAGTCATGGAGGCGGCTAGTCGGGGAATGCGCAGCGAAATCGTGACAGACCCAGTTGCCATTGAGGCGCAGCTCAAAGCGCGATCGCGTCCTGATGCGGTGCTGCTGGACTTCTCTGCTGATACGGCTCAAGCAGGCGTAAAATTGCTAACAGAGCTGAATGCTTATACCCCACCTGTGCCAGCACTAATTCTCACAGACCGAGATAGCTTGCTCGATCGCGTTACAGTTGCTCGTTTGGGTGGACGCGGGTTTTTACATAAGTTTCTACCTCCAGCGCGAGTCCTCGATGCCGTGACGCAAATGTTGCAGCGCTGCCGTACTGCCGCAACGAGAATTATTGCTGTGGACGATGACCCGCAGGTATTGCAAGCCCTACACGTTTTACTAGAACCTTGGGGCATCAAAGTCTCGACCGTCAACAATCCCTTGCAGTTCTGGGACACTTTAGAAGCTGTAGCACCGGATCTACTCATTCTTGATGTAGAAATGCCGCAAATTAGTGGGATTGAGCTTTGCCAAGTTGCACGCAACGATCCGCGTTGGAGTGGACTACCAATTCTATTTCTGACCGCGCACGCGGATGCTGAAACGATGCAGCGCGTATTTGCTGCAGGTGCCGACGATTATGTTAGTAAACCAATAGTCGGACCCGAACTGGTCAGCCGCATCCTCAATCGGCTAGAGCGATCGCGCCTATTGCAGAATCTCGCTCAAACCGATGCTCTGACTAAAGTTGCCAATCGCCGCCAGTCAACCCAAGAGTTATCCCAACTGCTGCGCTTAGCCCAGTTGCACGACCGACCGCTATGCTTCGCTATTCTAGATTTAGATCGTCTCAAGCAGATCAACGACCGATATGGTCATGCAGTCGGAGATGAAGTATTGTCCCGCTTGGGAGAGCAGCTGCGACGCACCTTTCAAAGTGAAGATGTTGTAGGTCGATGGGGTGGGGCAGAGTTCGTTGTCGGGATGTATGGGATGACGGCAAGCGATGGAGTGCGGCGGCTGCTTGAAGTCCTGCTTAACTTGCGTCGGCAGGATTTTACTCCCGATCGCGGACAATTGACCGTGACTTTTAGTGCTGGTGTCGTCCAGTATCCCCAAGACGGTTCTGACTTGCAAGCGTTATATCGAGCTGCGGATATTGTATTACAGCAAGCTAAAGTCGCGGGAGGCGATCGCGTACTCAGCGGTTAGTTAAACATCTAGTTTACCCGTTGGGGCAAGCTAGGGGAGTAGGGGAAGTAAGGGAAGTAGGGGAAGAAACGTTATGAAAGCTCCATTGCCTAAAGATGAAGCAGCTAGACTTGAAGCCCTGCATCAATACCAAATTTTGGACACCGACCCAGAAGTAGCTTTTGACGACCTGACTCGATTAGCAGCACAGATCTGCAACACTCCTATTGCCCTAGTCAGCCTGATCGACGATTGCCGCCAGTGGTTCAAGTCAAAAGTGGGATTGCAGGCAAGAGAAACACTTCGCGATCTGGCGTTTTGTAGTTATGCCATGCTGCAACCCAGCGATGTTCTGATTGTCCCCGATACACTTGAAGACGAACGATTTGCCACTAATCCGCTAGTGACTGCTGTACCTCACATTCGATTTTATGCTGGCGCTCCGCTCGTGACTCCTAAGGGATATCCACTGGGGATGCTCTGCGTCATCGATCGGCTACCACGGCAGTTAACTGAAGCACAGGTTGAGGCATTACGCATCCTGAGTCGTCAGGTCATGGCTCAACTGGAGTTGAGGCGGCATTTAGTAGAATCAGCGCGACTAAATACTCAATTGCAAGCTGAAATCAGCGATCGCCAGCGGATCGAAGCGGAACGACAGCCACTTTTGGCTCGCGAACAAGCAGCACGGACAGAGGCAGAAACAGCCCGCAATCGAGTGATAAGCATTCTAGAAAGTATCACCGATGCATTTTTTGCTTTGGATGGCGAGTGGCGATTTACCTACTTGAACGATCGCGCAGAGCAACTCTTACAGCGATCGCGCGATCGCTTGCTAGGACAAAGTATTTGGCAAGAGTTTCCTGAAGCCGTCAATTCTAATTTTTACCAAAAGTATCGCCAAGCAAGAGCGCAGCAGGTTAGTGTCGAATTTGAAGAGTTCTATCCGCCGCTTCAGACATGGTTTGCAGTCCATGCTTATCCTACTAAAGAAGGTTTGTCTATTTATTTTAATGACATTACAGCACGCAAATCGGCAGAGCAGAAGCTAAAACAGATTACATTGCTACAGCAGGCAATTTTAGAGAGCGCCAACTATACGATTATTTCTACTACTGTTGACGGTACGATTTGCACCTTCAACTCCACCGCCGAGCGCTGGTTGGGATATACTGCCTCTGAAGTTGTCAACAAAACTACGCCCGCACTCATTCACGACTGGAACGAAATCGCTCAACGGGCGCAGGAATTATCGCAGGAGATGGGAGTACCGATTGAGCCTGGTTTTGAGGTTTTTGTTGCCAAGGCACGGCGCGGAGAGCCAGACGAGTGCGAATGGTCTTACATCCGCAAGGACGGCAGCCGCTTTCCAGTGCTACTATCAGTGACGCGCTTGGTAGATGCGGCAGGCAACATTACCGGATTTCTTGGCATTGGCAGCGACATCACAGAACGCAAGCGTTCGGAAAGAGAGTTACAACGCCAGAATTTGCGCTTGCAACTGTTTGCTGAAGTCTCGCAGAAGATCCGTCAGTCTCTGCATTTAGAAGAAATTCTCCAAGCTGCCGTTACAGAAGTGCAAAGAATTCTCCAGGTAGATCGAGTCCTGTGCTATCAGTTGCGCTCGGATGGCTCTGGCACAGTCGTGCAAGAAGCAGTAGTACCTGGCTGTATGCCAATTCTAGGGCGGAACATTGTTGACCATTGCTTTCGAGAAGAGTATGCCCAATTGTACCGTCAGGGACGAATCAGCGCGATCGCTGACATCGAGCAGGCTGACATCCAACCTTGCCACGTCGAATTTTTGCGGCAGTTTAATGTTAAGGCAAACTTGGTAGTACCGATTTTACTACGGGAAGACCTTTGGGGTTTGTTAATTGCACATCATTGTACTGCCCCCCGACAGTGGGCTAGTTTTGAACTAGAACTGTTGCAACATCTAGCCAACCAAATCGGCATTGCGATCGCTCAAGCTCAACTTCTAGAACAAGAAGTCCGGCAACGCCAAGAACTACACGCCCTGAGTCGGGCGCTGGAAAGTGCAGTCGAGGGCATCTCGCGGCTAGACACGCAGGGACGTTATATCATGGTCAACCCAGCATATGCCAGCATGGTAGGCTACCAACCAGAAGAATTGATTGGTATGCAGTGGCAGCTCACCGTCCACCCCGAAGACCGAGAAAAAATGCAGGCTGCTTACCAAAAGATGCTACTACAAGGCAAAGTAGAAGTTGAAGCTAGGGCAGTGCGTCAAGATGGCTCAGTCTTCGACAAGCAACTCGTCATGGTCAATGAATACGATCGCCAGCAGCAATTCATCGGTCATTACTGCTTTATGAAAGACATTAGCGATCGCCGAGAAATCGAACGGATCAAAGATGAGTTCGTCTCGGTGGTGAGTCACGAGCTGCGGACACCCCTAACTTCGATTCGCGGCGCTTTAGGTCTTTTAGCCAGCGGCGTACTGCACGTTAACCCTGAAAAGGCGCAACGCATGTTAGATATTGCTGTAAATAATACCGATCGATTAATCCGCCTGATCAATGATATTTTGGATATCGAGCGCATCGAGTCAGGCAAAGTCGCCATGAACAAACAAGCTTGCGATGCTGCTTCCCTGATGAGCCAGGCGATCGAAGTCGTGCGACCCCTGGCAGAGAAGGCAGAAATCAGCTTATCCGTAACTCCAATCTCCGCTCAACTGTGGGCTGACCCCGATCGGATCGTTCAGGTCTTTACCAACTTATTCAGCAATGCGATTAAATTCTCACCCCCAGGATCTACTGTGTGGCTCAGCGCCGAATTAGGGAGTCGGGAATCGGAAGCAGAGGAGCAGAGGAGCAGGGAAGCAGGACAAAGGGACAAGGGGGACAAGGGGGACAAGGGGGACAAGGGGGACAAGGAGGACAAGGGGACAAGGGGACAAGGAGGACAAGGAAGCAGAGGAGCAGAGGAGCGATCCAACATCCAAAATTTCCCGACTCGCGACTCCCGAACGCCAGTTTGCTCAACGGGGGACACCCCCGCACGCAACTGGCTCCTCCCGACTCCCTATATCACGTTCCAAGTAAAAGATATAGGACGAGGCATTCCAGAAGATAAGCTCGAAACTATCTTTGGACGCTTTCAGCAGGTGGATGCCTCTGACTCGCGGAAAAAAGGAGGGACTGGTTTGGGTTTAGCCATCTGTCGCAATATTGTGCAGCGTCATGGAGGGCGAATTTGGGTGACTAGCACTCTTGGCACAGGCAGCACTTTTTACTTCATTCTGCCCATCCTCCAGCCTACGCCACCTGCTGAATCAGAAATATCAACCGCTACCTCACTCCTCACCCCTTACTCCTCACCCCTCATCTTAGTCTGCGATGACGATCCCTCTGTCCGCACTGTAGTGCAAGCCATGCTCGAACAGGGAGGATACCGAGCGATAACAGTAGCTTCTGGGCAGGAAGCAGTCGTGGAGGCAGCCCAACAGCATCCTGACGCGATCCTCCTCAACTTAATGATGCCAGGGATGAACGGCTGGGAAACTCTAGCAGCGCTGAAAGCACAAGCGAAGACAAAAGACATTCCAGTTACGATCCTCAGCGGCTTACTACCAGACGCATCACCTCATCCAGGGGTAAGCGATTGGATTGTTAAACCTCCAGATGAGCGATCGCTGTTCCAGGCTTTAAGTCGAGCCTTGTGCGATCGCAACATCAAAGTTTTGATCGTAGAAGATGACACCGATCTCGCGCGAGTGCTGATTGCTATGTTTGAACGCTATGGCATTGAAACTTTTCATGCCCAAACAGGCACAGAAGCGATCCAACTGGGTCAAAAGATTATTCCTGATTTGCTGGTACTCGATCTGATCGTGCCAGAAGGCGATGGGTTTGCCGTAGTAGACTGGCTGCGACAGCATAACCGTCTGTGCCAAGTGTCGCTCGTCGTCTACACTGCAAAAGATATCAGCGTTAACGACCGCGAGCGATTGAAGCTAGGACAAACTTTATTTCTTACTAAAGGACGAGTTAAACCAGAGGAATTTGAGCAACAAGTCATTAGCTTGCTTAACCGCATTATTCATCATCGGGAGGGAAATAGCGATGGTGGCAGCTAAGCGTATTCTGATTATTGATGACGAAGACGATATTCGAGAAGTAGCCCAACTTAGTTTAGAAGCAGTAGGTGGCTGGGAAGTTGCAACCGCCGCTTCGGGTATAGAAGGATTGGAGAAAGCAGCAGCCGAACAGCCTGATGCTATTCTCTTGGATGTGATGATGCCCGACATGGATGGCATTGCTACCTTTAAACAACTGCAAGCCAACCCAACAACTGGGCATATCCCAGTCATTTTACTTACGGCGAAAGTGCAATCTGCCGAACGGCAGCGCTTCGCTCAACTCGGCATGACAGCAGCAATTGACAAACCTTTCGATCCAATGGAATTAGCCGATCGAGTGACAGAAATCTTAGGCTGGAATTGCTGAAAAAATCTTTTTCCTCTCCACGAGTTCTCCATTTTTTCACTCTAACTTCAAGATAGAGCTAACCGATCCTGACTTTCACCGAAGTTGAGTAGCTCAACCAGGTACAAAGATCGTTTCGCAGCTCTGACTGACTGAAAATTTCAAACTCTAGTACAGTGCTTGTAGCTAGCTGGAGAGATAGATAACTCAGAGGGAGGGATATTTATCGTGTATAACATTGACCACACAGAAGAATTTGATTCAAGCGTCGCTTTATTAGTTGATATTTTCAAGCTAAAAAACAAGGCACTTGTAGAATCTTGCCGCAAGACTTTTATTGCTCTGTTTGGTTCTGATTGTACAACAGATATGATGACTGCCGCAGTCTTTCAGTTAGCTGCAACTGATTCCGATACTTGTCACTGGGCTTTACACACTTTTTACGAGCTGGATGCTTGTCTTAAATTAATCGAAGGAGCTATTAAGTTTGCTATCCAAAAATTAATTGGGTTAGGTTTTGTTCTGGGCAAAGACTTTAGTGCCAATGCCAACGGAGAAATTTTACTTAATCGAGCAGCTAAGATAACTTTGCTAAAAAATATTTCAGATGCGGATTGGAACTTTCTCAAAGAAATTTTACAAGTTGTTGAATAGTTGTACAAAATTACTAAAAAGTAGGACTTGAAAATCAAACTAGGTAATTAAAACATGAACGTGTTGAGTTCAAATTGCTCTCAAATTAGTTTATTTTCACCACTTCGTCAGTGGATTAAATCGATAAAAATTGTTGATTCTGGAATAGCTCGCTTGGTATGCCGAGTTATTCCTGCTCGTTGTCCATTCGAGCGCAAGATTCAACTTTTCAACCGCACATTACTTTACATCCCACCCTTGTGCAAGCTTAATCCTCTCTACGAGCAATTAGTTGAACTACGCTACAAATCCTTATGTTATTTAGTAGATGAATGCGGTGAAGATGTAACTATTTACTACCAAACAATGGGAGATTAATATGTCTCGCGATCGCAATAGTTCGCCATTTGTAAAAATTGTCTATGCCAAGACTATATTGAATGGAAAACTAGAGATAGTTCCTCTAGAATTATATGCCGATGGTTCGTTGAAACGAGGGGAGTATTAAATGACCGGCACTCAAGTAAAAACTCTAGACGATGCGAGCAAAAAACAGGCGTTCGCGCCTCAGCCGCAGGTAAAGCAAAGTGTTAGTAACTGCTACATGAAGCGCGTAGAAAAGAAAATTGCTCTCGCTCGCGGTGTAGAAGGTTCATTGAACCTATCAACCTCGATCTCTCTGCCAATACCTAGATTTCGCAAGCGCCAGATGGTTCGCTTCATTGGTGGTATAGGCACGATCGAGAATTATAGAGCCAGTGCTGGCGCATGGCTTTATATGGTAGCAATGGCTCAAGGTCCGGAGCCAGAAATGGGTAGGATTGGTCCCGAAACAACGATCGTGCTGTATGAAGCAGATCTTCAGGCGGTGATAAACTAAGAGCCACAACGGATTTACTTTGAAATAAATGGGACGTGGAATACTGTAACGCTTTGAGCCAGTAAAAGCAGTAGTAATTATGGCGATCGCAGGCAACACAAAAAAGCCGATCGAATATGATGAAATGTGGTCATTTGTTAATAGTAAAAAAAACGACGTTTATATCTGGCTAGCAATTGAACGCTTGAATAATACCTTTAGACAGCGTGTTTCTCGACTGGTAAGAGAAAGTCTATCATTCTCCAAACAGCTCCGCGATCGCATTGGAGCGATTTGATACTTCATTCATAGCTACAATGCAGAAGTGACAAGGACTTGAGCCTCACCACTACTTCCATATCACTACCTTCTGACATTATTAGAATTAGTTCACCCACCACAATAAGTACTTCAACCGAACCTGGTTTGAGGAGGGCAGTTGGGTAGCGGCGCACTAGTTGACACTCCATCGCCCTATAAGGACGAGGATCCTTAAGAGATTTTCACTCTTAAGGGCTGTGCCAAAACAGCCGCTACTCTCTCCAGGTTAAACCCATCGAGGCTACATTTATGGTTTTTATAACTGCTGAGTCATTATACTCGTGCAGTTTTTCTTCAGCATAACACCAACGTGAAGGGAAACCATCAGTGTACCTATCATCTGCTCCAAATTGGTTGAAAAATGTGATGAGCTGTGAACCAGTGCGATATGGGGAAAGTTTTTCACCTATGATAACAGAACGAAGTACCGATATTGTTTGTTCAGAGATCTTCACACTTCAATGAACCTCGAATATTATACCAATCACTTTCAAGTATGTCCTAACAAAGAACCTGAAGCCACTTAATAATTGAGTTGAAACACACAGCAACAGTTCAAAACATTCATTATATCTCTCTACCAGATTGTCTTACAGCAAAATTAGCTGAAATTAATGCTCTTTGCGCCCAAAAAATTTTATAAAAATGGGGCGATCGCCAGTCTTTTCTCCAAGCGCGATCGCCCCCTCATCAACAAACCAGCGGGCGATCGCCCTTAAAGGCAATTCTCAACAGTAATGTAATTGCTGTCGCTCGGACAAAGCACTATTGGGCTAGAGTAACCTAGCTCGGCGCAATCGTTCGATCAAAGCATTCCGTTTACTATACTGCCCATAAATTTGATTCAATCGCTCTTGAAAGGCTGGATATTTATCTCGATCTTGTGCTAAATTTCGTAGCTGCACTAATATCTCAACGGCGCAATCGTAGGTCTTGGCTTGGGGTTTTTGTAGCAGTGCTTCTACTTCGTCCCATGCTTGTGTTTCCCGTCCAGCCGATGTTTGTAGTTCTTGAATTTGCTGAGCCTCTGCTGCTTGTCGTTGGCGTTTTTCTGCCTCGGTTCGCTCTGTTTGAGTTGCATTTAAAAGCTGTTGAATGGTTCGGACAGACCGATCGGCAGAAGAGGTGGCGATCGCGCCAAATAATTGTTGCTTAAACTTGACAGATAGGTGAGGTTCTGACTTTGCTAGTCGCAGCAGGAAAGCATCGCACTCGCTGCGGGATAGCTGGGCGATCGCTTGCTCGATCGTTTGTTCTGAAGATAGCGATCGGTTCGCTGCTAGAGCTGGATGCAGCTTTAATAAGACTTACGCAGTCGATCCCCCAAACCCCCGCCAAATCGGGGGCTTAAAGTCCCCCCTTTTTTAAGGGGGGAACCAGGGCTGACAGGTGTAGGTATTTTACAACTAGGAGGAATTGGAGTAGTAAAACTCGTCAACAGGGGTAGGAGGAAAGGAACTCCATCGAGGAAGATGAATCGATAAGCCATTAAGCAAATCAGCCATCAGGGTCAAAAAACCCAGCAAAAAACCAGAAATCTGGCGGAGTGGTTTTGAG
>NZ_JACJQX010000018.1:0-133397 GCF_014696895.1 Chroococcidiopsis sp. [FACHB-1243]
TACTACTGAAGATGCTCGCGTCAAACTTAAACATCTTTATCCGATTTTTGTCACCGAAGAAACAGCTGATTTTAATGCACTATTTTAGCCTTGCCACACCAGTAGAGTGCGTTACTAACGCACCCCACCTGACTTCAAATGCGTAATCCCCGATTGAAAAATTTCGTCAAAATCATGAAAACAACAGCCCTAGAAAACCAGTCCCGCCAGCAAAGGTATTTGGAGCAATTCATTATTCGTTACACCGAGCGCACAAAAACATCAAAACAACTGGCGCAGACCTATCGCCCCTTTTTGGCTGACGAGCGAGGAACGGAAGATTTCAGTTTTCCCTTTAAAGAAATGTATCCCATCGCCAGCAAACGTGCTGCGGGTTCCAGAATGTGGGATGTCGATGGCAATGAATATATAGATCTCGTCACGGGGTTGGGAGTCAATCTTTTTGGCTACAATCCTCCGTTTATTCAAGCAGCACTAGTAGAGCAGCTAGAACAAGGCATACAACTCGGTTCGCAACTAGAGTTTGTTGGTGAGGTTGCAGAGCTATTTTGCGAACTAACGCGGATGGAACGAGTCGCCTTTAGTAATACAGGCACAGAAGCAATAATGACTGCAATTCGTTTAGCACGAACGGTCACAGGTCACAACAAAGTCGCAATGTTTTCCCATTCATATCACGGTCATAGCGATCGAACACTGGTTCAAGCAGAAACGGTAGATAACAATCTGCATTCAATGCCAATTTATCCAGGTATACCACCCAGTGCTGCCGAGGATGTTTTGGTTTTAGATTTTATGCATCCGCGATCGCTCGATGCGATCGCGGCTCGTCACAAAGAATTAGCAGCTGTGTTAGTTAGTCCGCTCCAAAGACAAAGACCAGATCGAGATCCCCGCATGTTTCTCCACCAACTCAGGCAATTAACCGCAGAATCGGGAATAGCGTTAATCTTTGATGAAGTCGTAACTGGCTTTCGCCTGCATCCAGGTGGCGCTCAGGCGTTTTTTGACGTGGCAGCAGATTTAGCCGTATATGGAAAAATCGTTGGTGGCGGGATGCCAATCGGAGCCGTTGCTGGTAAGGCTACCTATATGGATCGCATCGATGGTGGGATGTGGAATTATGGAGATGCTTCCTATCCTCAAGCGAATCAGACATTATTTGCGGGAACTTTTCGCAAACATCCACTGGCGATCGCGGCTGCACGAGCTGTCCTTCAATATCTCAAGTCGCAAGGATCGACTCTACAAGAGCAATTAGCTCAGCGCACGTCACAATTTATTGCTGAATTGAATGCTTACTTTGCCACAAAAGCAGTACCGCTGCGCATGGCAAATTTCAGCTCGATTAATGGTCCTGCGACTTCGGGAATTTCTGCATCGTTTGAGAGCCTGATGTTGTTGAATTATAACTTAATCGACAGAGAGGTTCTGCTTCTACCTGGAGGAGGAGGGTACTTATCCGTAGCCCATACTGATGAAGATACAGCTCGCATTGTGCAGGTTTTTAAGGATAGTGTAGAGGAACTCCAAAATGTAGGTCTGTTGCTTCAGTAGAGTTTTAGGTTATGTTGTCTCTCTAACCCTGTTGTGTCACTATCGCGGTAGTATAAGAATGTACAAAGCCTAGAACGAAAACACTGAGCATGGTAGAGCCTCGGACACCTGTAAAAACGGTATTGTCAACTTAACTGCAATGTAGAATAATCCTACTGGTTCCACTCGGTTCGCGACTGCTTGTCCATGTACTCCCGTGAACGATTAAGCGCCGAAATCATCAGCTACTGTGTCTAGGGCGTTGCTTCAGCAGCCAAGCGGCAAAATCGCTCAGATGCTGAAGCATCCCGATACCGTTGCAGCAAGACATCCAGTACGTTCCCCTCCGCATCGACTGCTCGCCACAAGTCGTATTGCTACCCTTTGATGCTGACCATCACTCGATCTAAATGCTATTTGTCCGCCATGTAAGGGCGTTTGCGCCGAAGCTGATTGGCATACTGCTGTCCAAATTTTCAAGCGCCATTCCCAAATCGTTTCATACGTCGCCTCAATGTCACGGTACAGCATCATTTTTTCAATGTCTCGGTAGCTCAAGGGAAACGTCTAGTAGAGCCAGACACAGTAGCTGATGATTTCGGCGTTTAATCGTTCACGGGAGTACATGGACAAGCAGTCGCGAACCGAGTGGAACCAGTAGGATTATTCTACATTACGGTTAAGTTGACAATACCCTCTCAGTTTTTGGTGCGTTACTGAGATTTTTTTCAACAATCAGACCAGATTCCTATAGTCAGAAACTATACAGCAAAAATGTAAGCTTTTATTAAGATACTACCTTTCTTCATTAGTTCTTCATTTTTTTTTCCTATTCTCCAAAAAGATAAAGATGCTAGTGCTTGAGTTTGAATACTCAGATTAAGACAACAGCCAAACAAACTAAACTCCTCGGAGTCTTTCATTGCCAGAAACAAAGTAAGTTATCACGCTATCCGGTGTAACTTGCGATCGAACTCTGGCTTTTTTCTCTATTAACTAGCGATTAAAAAGGCAAAAGTCAAAAGCCAAAAGTCAAAAGTCAAAACTATTTCTCGCGAATGACCAATGACCAATGACCAATTATGTTTCTCGTATAACCAAGGAGAAATTTGATGACAATTACTCCAGAGCGAGAGCAAAAAGTAAGGGTTGTGGTCGATAACGATCCGGTTCCTACCTCACCTGAGTTATGGGCAAAACCTGGACACTTCGATCGCACTCTTGCTAGAGGTCCCAAAACGACAACTTGGATCTGGAACCTCCATGCTAATGCTCACGATTTCGACACTCATACCAGCGATTTAGAAGATATTTCCCGCAAGATTTTCGCTGCCCATTTCGGTCACTTAGCTGTCATATTTATCTGGCTGAGTGGCATGTATTTTCACGGAGCGAAATTCTCCAACTTTGAAGCTTGGATGGCAAATCCAACGGGTGTTAAACCCAGCGCCCAGGTGGTCTGGTCGCTTGTCGGTCAAGATATTTTAAATGCCGATGTTGGTGGTGGCTTCCACGGAATTCAAATCACTTCGGGACTATTTCAACTCTGGCGGGCTGCTGGTATTACTAATACTTTTCAGCTTTACTGTACCGCGATCGGTGGTTTGGTAATGGCAGCGATAATGCTCTTTGCTGGCTGGTTCCACTATCACAAACGCGCTCCCAAATTGGAATGGTTTCAAAATTGGGAAGCGATGATGAACCACCACTTAGCAGGATTGCTAGGCTTGGGTTGCCTGGGTTGGGCAGGACACCAAATTCACGTCGCTTTGCCAGTTAACAAATTACTAGATGCTGGGGTAGCTACTAAAGATATTCCCCTGCCTCACGAATTCATTTTGAATACAAGCTTGATGGCAGAGTTATATCCTAGCTTTGCCAAAGGTTTAGTACCATTCTTTACCCTGCAATGGGGACAATATACCGATTTTCTCACCTTTAAAGGTGGTCTGAATCCGGTTACGGGTGGTCTGTGGTTGTCCGATACCGCTCACCATCATTTAGCGCTTGCCGTGCTGTTCATCGTTGCCGGACACTTCTACCGCACTAACTGGGGTATCGGTCACAGTTTCAAAGAAATGTTGGATGATGCCAAATCTCCCAACATGCTGCCATTTTTAAACTTTATCGGTCCCGTGGGTCATGAGGGACTCGATAAAATCTTCGAGACTTCCTGGCACGCGAATCTGTCCATCCACTTAGTACAGTTTGGAACGGCTAGCCTACTAGTGGCGCACCACATGTATGCTATGCCTCCCTATCCCTACCTGGCAACAGATTATGCCACTGCCCTGTCTCTATTTACCCACCACGTCTGGATTGCCGGATTCTGCATCGTCGGTGGCGCAGCCCACGCAGCTATTTTCATGGTACGGGACTACGATCCAGCCCATCACGTCAACAACATATTAGATCGAACCCTCCGTCACCGCGATGTCATTATTTCTCACCTAGCTTGGGTTTGTCAGTTCTTAGGCTTTCATAGTTTCGCTATGTACTGCCACAACGACACCATGCGGGCTTTTGGTCGTCCCCAAGATATGTTCTCGGATACGGGCATTCAGCTACAGCCAATTTTTGCCCAGTGGATACAACACATCCACACCGCAGCTGTGGGAGCGGCGCAGGTGGCTCAACCCTTGGGCGATGTCTTTGGTGGCGTGCGGGGAATCGAACTCTCAGGACTCGGTACGACAGCTCCAGGCATCGGCGCACCCGTCAGCTACGCTTGGGGTGGTGGTATGGTTGCAGTCGGTGGTAAAGTCGCCATGATGCCGATCGCACTGGGTACGGCAGACTTCTTGATCCACCACATCCACGCTTTTACAATTCACGTCACGGTACTCGTACTGTTCAAAGGCGTACTATTTGCCCGTGGTTCGCGTTTAGTTCCAGATAAGGCAAACTTGGGCTTCCGCTTCCCTTGTGATGGACCAGGACGCGGTGGTACGTGTCAGGTATCAGCTTGGGATCACGTCTTCCTGGGTCTATTCTGGATGTACAACTCGCTGTCAATGGTAGTTTTCCACTTTAGTTGGAAGATGCAATCAGATGTTTGGGGAACGGTCGATTCAGATGGCATTGTCACGCACTTGACCGGAGGTAACTTTGCTACCTCGTCGATTACCAATAACGGGTGGCTGCGCGATTTCCTCTGGGCGCAATCGGCACAGGTGATTCAGTCTTACAACTCATCCCTGTCTGCCTACGGTCTGATATTCCTAGCCGGACACTTCATTTTTGGCTTTAGCCTCATGTTCCTGTTCAGCGGTCGGGGTTACTGGCAAGAACTGATCGAATCGATCGTATGGGCGCACAACAAATTAAAAGTTGCCCCAGCAATTCAGCCGCGTGCCTTGAGCATCGTCCACGGTCGAGCTGTTGGTGTTGCTCACTACCTCTTAGGAGGAATTGTTACGACTTGGGCGTTCTTCCTCGCTCGCATGTCGGCAATTGGTTAATGGTTATTGGTCATCTGTCATTGGTCATTTGTAAAACACCAATGACCAATGACGAATGACAAATGACAAATGACAAAAAAACGATAAGTCGATCCTGAAATCGAAGATCTAAAGTATGGCTACAAAATTTCCAAAATTTAGCCAAGACCTTGCTCAAGACCCTACGACCCGTCGTATTTGGTATGCGATGGCGACAGCTCACGATTTTGAACTCCATGATGGCATGACAGAGGAGAATCTTTATCAAAAGATTTTTGCCTCTCATTTCGGTCATTTGGCGATTATCTTTCTGTGGGCATCGGGGGTTTTGTTTCACGTCGCTTGGCAAGGCAATTTCGAGCAGTGGATTAAAGATCCCTTAAACGTGCGTCCGATCGCCCATGCGATTTGGGATGCTCAATTTGGTCCACCTGCGATCGAGGCTTTTACGAGAGCTGGAGCAACTAACCCAGTCGATATCTGCTATTCCGGTGTTTATCACTGGTGGTACACGATCGGGATGCGGACGAACAACGAACTTTACGTTGGTGCGATCTTCTTACTTTTACTCGCAGCTTTGTTCTTATTTGCTGGTTGGTTGCACCTCCAACCGCGATATCGTCCTACTCTCGGTTGGTTCAAAAGTGCCGAACCACGTTTGAATCATCATCTAGCTGGTTTGTTCGGTGTCAGTTCTCTAGCTTGGGCAGCTCACTTAATTCACGTTGCAATTCCCGAATCTCGCGGGCAACATGTGGGTTGGGACAACTTCTTGTTTACCCCGCCGCATCCAGCGGGTTTGGGTGCGTTCTTTACAGGAAATTGGAGCGCTTACGCCCAGAATCCCGATACGGCGCAACATGTGTTTAACAGTTCTCAAGGTGCAGGAACGGCAATTCTGACGTTCTTAGGTGGTCTTCATCCTCAGACTCAATCTTTGTGGCTGACGGATATGGCGCATCACCACGTGGCGATCGCCGTCCTGTTGATTATTGCCGGACACATGTACCGTACCAACTGGGGGATCGGTCACAGCATCAAAGAGATGCTGAACTCAAAATCTTTTTTTGGGGCAAAGGTTGAAGGTCCTTTCAACTTACCGCACCAAGGATTGTACGACACGATCAATAATTCGCTTCACTTCCAACTGTCTTTTGCTTTAGCTGCTTTGGGTGTAGCAAGTTCTTTGACAGCACAGCATATGTATTCGATGCCACCCTATGCTTTCATCGGGCAGGACTTCACGACTCAAGCAGCGCTGTATACCCATCATCAGTACATTGCTGGGTTTTTGATGGTAGGGGCATTTTCCCATGCTGGCATCTTTTGGATCAGAGACTACGATCCAGAACAAAACAAGGGTAACGTCCTAGATCGGATGCTGCGTCACAAAGAGGCGATTATTTCTCACTTGTCTTGGGTGTCTCTTTTCTTGGGTTTCCATACTCTAGGCTTATACGTCCATAACGATGTAGAAGTTGCCTTTGGTGCGGCAGAAAAGCAAGTGCTGATCGAACCAGTGTTCGCTCAGTTTATCCAAGCAGCTCATGGTAAGGCGTTATACGGGTTTAATACACTGTTATCGAACCCAGATAGTATTGCTTCTACAGCTTGGCCCAACCATGCTAATGTTTGGCTACCGGGATGGTTAGATGCGGTCAATAACACGACGAACTCGTTGTTTTTGACGATTGGACCTGGAGATTTCTACGTTCACCACGCGATCGCCCTTGGTTTGCACGTCACCACTTTAGTTCTGGTCAAAGGAGCCTTAGATGCTCGCGGTTCTAAGCTGATGCCCGACAAAAAAGACTTCGGCTATGCCTTCCCTTGCGATGGTCCTGGTCGTGGTGGTACTTGCGATATCTCTGCATGGGACGCTTCTTATTTAGCTGTGTTCTGGATGCTCAATACTTTGGGTTGGGTCACTTTCTATTGGCACTGGAAACATTTAGCAATTTGGGAAGGGAATATAGCTCAATTCAATGAGTCTTCTACCTACCTTATGGGCTGGTTCCGAGATTACCTCTGGTTGCATTCCGCTCAGTTGATTAATGGTTACAACCCATACGGCACAAATAGTCTAGCTATTTGGTCATGGATGTTCCTCTGGGGACACCTGGCTTGGGCTGTGAGTTTCATGTTCTTGATTACTTGGCGGGGTTACTGGCAAGAATTGATTGAAACTCTGGTCTGGGCGCACGAAAAAACACCATTATCTTTCGGATACTGGAGAGATAAGCCTGTAGCATTATCTATCGTTCAAGCTCGTCTAGTTGGCTTGACTCACTTCACCGTTGGCTATATTGCTACCTATGGTGCTTTCTTGATTGCATCAACGGCTGGAAAGTTTGGCTAGCCTAGAGCAAAAATTTTAGGGCAGATTCTACAAGAAATACATTCGTTGTTTCCGCCCTAGAACTTGGCTTTATCAGTTGCGAATTTAGACTCTCCTCTCCTGGTGGACGTACCAGGAGAGTTCTTTGAAAACCATGAGTTAATACTTTCTATATTCGCGTTTATCTGCGTTACAACTCATAAAAAAATGCTTATTTGAGAAGTCGCATATAAGAAGCAAGATCGGAGGATCGACAACTTTAATTAGGAGAAAATCAAAAATGACTAATACTGCCAATCCATCTGTAGAATCAAAATTGAACTATAGGCTCGATACCGATCCCGTTCAACCCTATAAAGGAGATCCGTTTAACAGTAATTTCTCTACAGCTATTACCGATTCTCCCTTAGCTAAAGCTTTCATTAACAATCTTCCTGCCTATCGCAAAGGACTCACTCCTTTTATGCGTGGTTTAGAAATTGGAATGGCTCACGGCTATTTTCTAGTAGGACCAGAGGTTGTGGTTGGTCCATTGCGAGAGACAGCTCATGGTGCTAATTTGAGTGGATTAATTACAGCAATATATATAGCTGTATCAGCTTGTTTGGGAATTTCTATTTTTGCCATTACGACCTTCCAAGGCGATCCCAGAGGGGCTTATGGTACTACTTCTAAAGACTCGCTCAGACCCTTGAAACAGCGAGAGGAATGGTATCAATTAAATGGGGGAATTTTTCTAGGAGCAATGGGAGGAGCTGTATTCGCTTATCTACTACTAGAAAACTTCGATGCTCTCGACTCAATTTTGCGGGGTGGAGTTAATGTTAATTAGTGCGTAGATAGGCATTGCCCATCCTACAAACCTTACCAATTACCAATTACCAATTACCAATTACCAATTCAATAAAAACTGGAGAATAGCATCATGGTAGATATGACACAATTAACAGGGTCTTATGCTGCTTCGTGGTTGCCTTGGATTATGATTCCTTTAATATTTTATATTTTGCCGTTTCCAGTATTTGCTCTAATATTTATTTGGATTGAAAAAGAAGTAGGAACGGCTGACGAAGAAGTATGATTGCAAGGAGAGAGGAAACCAATCTATCTCGGTTTGTGAGGCAAAGATCTTGAAGATCCCCCCTTAAAAAGGGGCAAGAATCCCTATCAGTCCTATTTGATTTACAAATTTTTCCTGTAGAGACGTTACATGTAACGTCTCTACAGGAAAAATCAATTTTTAGTTAGTATTTGTGAGATCGGAGTTAAAAGCGGCGAGAAAATTCTCGCTACTGAAGAGGTTGCCTTCGGTAGTTTGAGTCAATTCTGTTTGTGCAGCAGGGGAAACGCTACCAAGCGACGTTAGTAAATCTTGTTTGATTTGCTCGGCTAAAGAGTTAATACTAATATCTAGCTCGGTGTTGACTTCGCGATCGCTAAAAATGCTTTCATTGATGTCAATACTTGGAGTCGTTGTTGATGGATCGACAGTCCAACCACTACCGAGTAAACTCAAGAAGTCTTTACCGACTCGATCGATCAGCGAGTCAATACCTTGACTAATTTGGTTACTATCGGCATCGCTATTATAGAGATTTCCCAAACTACTCGTTAGCAAGCTGTCAACCTCATCGCTAATGGCATTGCGATCGGTAACAAACGTCCAATCGCTATTCCCAATAACTAGCTTCCCATCACCAATGTCCTTGAAGCCATTGGCTAAAGGATTACCAATAACTAAGTTATCGTTACCGCTAAATCTGTTGCCATTACCAATCGTTGCATTGCCACTACCGAAATACCAGTTACCATTGCCAATCGTTGCATTTTCACTACCAAAATGCCAGTTGCCATTACCAACGGTTTTGTTGGCATCATCAAAGTACCAGTTACCGTTACCGATGCTTTCATTAGCATTAGCAAAAAGCCAGTTACCGTTACCAATGGTTGCATTCTCAGTTCCAAAATACCAGTTACCATTACCAACAGTAGCGTTATCGTTATTGTAATACCAGTTGCCGTTACCGAGAAGATCGTTGTAACTAGCAAAAAGCCAGTTACCGTTACCAACAACTTCATTACCACTACCATAATGCCAGTTGCCATTACCAATAGTTCTATTATTAGTAGCACTAGCCGCACTTTCAGGATCGGCTAAATCGGCAAGACTCGTCAGCCAGTCACTATTATTAATAGGTATGGGTAGATTGTTAAAGGCAAGGTTACTATTACTATCGCTAGAAGACGAGTTATTATCAGTGGTTAAACCGTTACCTTTGAAGTATGCGATCGCACCTTGAAGAGTAGTATCGCTACCAAAAGGCGAGTTGCCTTCACTAGAAGAATTAAGATCGATTAATTGCTGCCAGTCTCCACTAGCAAATATCCAATTACCGCTACCAGTAATAGAATTGTTGTTGTCATGGTACGTGCTACTACCACTCGTACTCAGGCTATCAGTATTGATAAAAGGATTGCCACCTCCAGCAAACGGGTTACTATCTTCGCTACCTGTAGGCGGATTATTGCTGTCAGCAGAGGAAGCTGTACTGCCTTCAGGAGGACTACCAATACCGCTAAAGATGTTAGTTAAACCTTCTTCGCCTGTAACTTCGCTTAAGGGACCAAATGGCGACTGTTGCAGTAGGTTATTTAAATCGATAGAGGAAAGATCGTTTTGAGTCGGAACGAGATTATCGCTACTAGTAGTATTGCCTTCGCTAACTAGAGGGCTTTCAGCACTAGTAAATGGATTATCCCCTTCACCTGGATTAACACCACCAGCGAAGATATTCCAAAAGTTATCACCAGCAAAAGGATTACCACCGTAAGCTAAATCGCTTTCTGAATTGGGGTTGTCGCTAGCAAATGGATTCTCTGCATTATTGCTATCAGCAGCATCACCAACACCACTAAAAATATTAGCAAGATCCTCAACATCTAAGACTTCACTTAAGCGACCGAACGGCGATTGTAGCAGTAAATCGTTTACGTCGCCCGAGGAACCGTTGTTACCTGGTTCAAAAGAGTTAGACTCAGAGGTGGACATGAAGCTACTTCTCCTAATTACTAATACAGAGTTCTAAGTGGCAAAAATATTCTATAAATTAATTAGTATTAATTGCTAATATTTTGCGCATTATCTTTGCAAAAAATACTTGTTTTGCTATCAAAGCTGAGTTGCTAAGAGTTAGCACTTGAACTACGAATACAATTGCAGGATTAATTAATCCTGTATTTGATACTAAAATAGTCTATACTTCGTAAGACATGATTGTCAGTGACGAATCTTTCGAGCAATTTGTTATTTATTTTTTTCTAATCGATCTAAAATCAATAAGCTGCAAGTCATGATTTGCAGCTCATTGATTATTTTTACTTACGTCCTGCAACGCCTCTAATATGGTTATAGCCAAATTATCGAAGCTGAATTTGTGTCAAGACTGGCTTGGGCTTGAGGAGCATTTAGCAATAAATTATTGTACTCGTCGCTATGAGGAACTACGATCGCGTCATTACTAATAGTTAAGACTTGACTCGGAGTTGCTGCACCACTGAAATTCCACTCGCTACCAATCGGATCGGGAAAATTGCCACTATTCTGATTGTTCCCGTCAGCAAAGATATTCCAAAAGTTGTCACCAGCAAAAGGATTGCCACCGTAGAGGAAATCGTTACTCATAGGAGAAATATCTTCCTCGTTGGTATTGCGATCGAACGAATCGCTATTACCAAAAACGTTGCTCGACCTGTCCGGTTCGAGAGCTTCACTGAAGCGCCTAGAAGGCGAACCTAGCAAAATATCTCTGTGATTACTCGTGCGATCGCTAGCAGCGCTACTATTATCTAACATACTACGTTATTCGTTTACGAGTGGCAGATTATTTCTGAGTTTTTGCTTTTTGGTTTGACTACCTTTCACTGTATTGGCAGTACCGCGCCAAACCATTAGGAAAAAAGCTCCAGCAATTAAGGTTCCCAAGCCAGTTTTTATGACATTTTTTGTCAAGTTAAGACTATTGGCTGTATTTTGTGATGCTTGTGCTTGAAATTTCTGCTCAGACTTAGCAATTCCAGCTAGAATTTGACTTTTTAATTGCTGAGGATTTTGAGATGTTGGCGCATTAATTCGTAGATTAAACCGAGACAATGTATCTGTAATTTCTCGATCTGTTTGAGCTTGACTGAGTTGTTGCTTGATAACTTGAAGCTGTGCTGATTGTTGCGCGATTTGGCGATCGCCTCCTTCGTGTATGCGCCAAGCAGAACTGACAATTAAAGGCAGTAGCAATAGAAACAATATGCCAGCTACCAGAGCCGCTCTAGACAAAAACTTGAAAATTTTAAAGTTTTTCTCGCCAATTAAGAGAAATACTAATCCAATTAATGGCACAGGCGATCGCTCAACTAGATGGCTTGCCATTTGAAACTCCCACGCAGGATTGGTAAAACCTGGAGGAATAAAAATACTAATAATATCTAAAAGTGACAAAGCCAATAAGACGTAGCCAGCTATGCGAAAAAGCGGACTAAACCAAAATTCTTCACTATTAGGTTGAGACATGAAAATTTACCTTTTTGAAGTCAAAAATTGAAAGTCGAAAATCAAAAAATTAGAAATTAGGTATTGTAGGAGCGGGTCAATTATCGTACACACTCACTAAGTTATCAGTCATAATGAACTCGCGAAACTGAAGGAAATATGTCTTGGCAGTACTATCAATTAATGCATGTCTGCTAGTACGAATTGCTGATTCTATGCCGTAACTTTTGTCTACTAGATACAGTGCAAAAGCGGCATTTAAAGTGACGAGATCGACCAGTGCTTTTCGTCCCTGTCCACTAAGAATAGCTAGAAATTCTGCGGCGTTATCTGTAGCATTGCCTCCAGCTAACTCCGATTCTGGGACGGTTTCCATGCCAAAATCTTCAGGCACGATTTGCTTTGTACTGATGCGATCGCCCCGTACTTCTATAACTTGAGAAGCACCCGCTAAGGTAATCTCATCTAGTCCATCTGAGCCAGTCACGACTAAAGCCTCTATCCCTAATTCCATTAAAGTTTCTGCAATAATTTGCGCTACTGCTGGATCGCCACAACCGACAAGTTGATGTTTGGGTTGGCTGGGATTGAGTAATGGTCCTAGTAGATTAAACACAGTAGGATAACCGACTTCAGCTCTAGCAGCTGCGATCGCCTTAAAAGCTGGATGCCAATCCCGGGCAAATAGAAAACTCAGCCCAGTCGTCGCTAAACTTTCAACAGCCCGCGCTGTCATCGCTGTTAGAGAAATTCCCAAAACTTCCAGCAGATCGCAGGAACCATTAGGTTTAACTGAGCCTCGATTACCGTGCTTAGCAACTCGAATCCCCAAAGCGGCGACAATAAATGCTGCCGTGGTAGAAACGTTATAGCGCGGTCGGCGCACCCCGCCAGTACCAACAATATCGAGATCGACATGACCGAAGTTTGCTCGCCGCCTTCTGTCCCAAAGGACATCGCGATATCCCAGGAGTTCTTGAGTTTGGGCATCGACTACTGGTCGAGTTTGCAAAAAGCTGACAATTTCATTGAACTCAGCTTCACCCGACAAGAGATACTCCATCACCTGACGTGCTTGTTCTCGCGATCTCGGTGTTTGCATGTGAGTGGTAGTTGGTAGTTGGTAGTTGATTGCTGGTCACTGGTCACTGGTCACCGATCGCTGGTCACTGGTTACTTTCCACTGGCAACTGGTAACTGATAACTGTTAACTGATTCTTTATTCCAGCGATTCATGGCTTTACCGACAACGGCGAGTTCTTGCATCAAGGAATCGAACCGTTCTGGAGTGAGTGATTGAGGTCCATCGGATAAAGCTTTGGCGGGATTGGGATGGACTTCGATCATTAACGAATCCGTACCTGCTGCGATCGCTGCCATTGCCATTGAGGGGACGTACTCGGCTTTACCCGTACCGTGGCTAGGATCGATCGCAATTGGTAAATGGGTGAGCGATCGCAACACGGGAATAACTGATAAATCGAGTGTATTCCGTGCATACTGGCGATCGAACCCGCGAATACCCCGTTCGCAGAGAATCACATTTGGGTTTCCTGCTGCCATGATATATTCGGCTGCCATCAGCCACTCTTCAATCGTGGCTGACATTCCCCGCTTGAGGAACACTGGTTTATCTTGCGCTCCTACCTTCTTGAGTAGGGGAAAATTTTGCATATTTCTCGCCCCTACCTGTACGATATCTGCCACAGCTGCAACCTTATCCAGATCGGCAGTGTCCATCACTTCAGTAATAATTCCTAAACCCGTTGCATCGCGGGCTGCAATAAGTAAATTTAAAGCACTCTCCCCATGTCCTTGAAATGCATAAGGGGATGTACGAGGTTTGTAAGCACCACCGCGCAGGAACTTTGCGCCTGCTGCCTTGACTCTTTGAGCAGTATAGACGATCATTTCTTCGTTTTCTACCGAGCAAGGACCCGCGATCGTTACGAGCGGGTGGTGTTCCCCAAAAGGGACGAAACCATTTGGAGTTGATACAACGACTTCGCTAGGTTCACCATGACGAAACTCGCGGCTGACGCGCTTGAATGGTTGTTCGACCCGCACGACTTGTTCGATCCAAGGACTGAGTTCTTGGACTCGGAACGGATCTAATTCAGCTGTGTTCCCAACTAGACCGAGAACAATTTTGTGTTTGCCAACACTTTTTTCTACTTTCAAACCCCAATTACTTAACTCTTCAGAAATTCGAGTGATTTCCTCTTCTGGAGTACCACTTTTCATGACTACGATCATATTTAATCTTCCTACTAATTTTTTAATTGGTAGTGGTGCGTGTTGATGCGGGTGTAGGGTGTAGGGTGTGGGGTGACAGTGACCAGTGACTCCTGACCAGTGACCAGTTAGTTATTTTATCTCCTCAGCTCCCTCAGTTCCCTCAGCTCTCTTCTAACTCCCAATCCCTAACTTCACGACAGTTTGTACGTCCTTATCGCCACGTCCAGAGCAGTTGATGACAATACGCGGACTGCCACTTAGTTGCGGACAGAGAATATCTAAATAGGCGATCGCGTGGGCAGTTTCTAGAGCTGGAATAATCCCCTCTAGTTGAGCCAAATTCTTGAATGCATCTAATGCTTGGGCATCCGTGACGCTGTAATATTCGCTGCGTCCAATATCCTTTAAATAACTGTGTTCGGGACCCACTCCTGGATAGTCTAATCCAGCACTAATTGAATGTGCTTCTATAACTTGACCGTCTTCGTCTTGAAGTAAGTAACTCATTGCACCGTGCAACACGCCGACTCGTCCTTGCGTGAGGGTTGCTGCGTGTTTTTCCGTGCTGACTCCTTCCCCTGCGGCTTCAACTCCAATTAATCGCACTGTTGGTTCGTTGACAAATTCGTAGAACATTCCAATTGCGTTAGAACCTCCTCCGACGCAGGCTAAGAGAATATCTGGCAACCCGCCCCATTTTTGCTGACATTGGGCGCGAGTTTCCGTACCAATAACAGCATGAAAGTCTCGTACCATCATTGGATAGGGATGAGGTCCAGCAACGGAACCTAAAATATAATGAGTTGATTCTACGTTTGTGACCCAATCTCGAATTGCCTCCGAAGTTGCATCTTTTAACGTTCCCGTACCTGCCTCTACTGGGCGCACCTCCGTCCCCATCAGCCGCATCCGAAATACATTTAGGGCTTGCCGTTCCATGTCGTGAATGCCCATGTAGACGATGCACTGCAACCCAAAGCGAGCGCAGACAGTAGCAGTTGCGACCCCATGCTGACCCGCTCCCGTCTCGGCAATAATTCTTTGCTTGCCCATCCGTTTTGCTAATAAAACTTGAGCGAGAGCATTATTAATTTTATGAGCGCCTGTATGGTTTAAGTCTTCTCGCTTTAAATAGATCTGCGCTCCCGTGCCATCAGGTCGTAGGTAGTGTTGGGTCAAACGCTCGGCAAAATACAAAGGGCTAGGTCTGCCAACATAGTCATGCAGTAATTGTTGCAACTCAGCCTGAAAGCTGGGATCGACGCGATATTGCGCGTAGGCTGCTTCGAGTTCGGTTAATGCAGGCATTAACGTCTCCGGCACGTACTTCCCACCAAAGCGCCCAAACCGACCCAAGGAATCGGGTTGTACTTGTGAAAGATTATTAGTTTCTCTGATGCTAACCACGGTTTTTATTGGTAATGGGTAATTGGTAAGTTGTAAATTGGGTATTCGGAATCAACTCATAACTAACCCCTCGCTCCTCACTCCTTGCTCCTCACTCCTCACAGAAATTGCTGATTTTAGTTCTCGACACAATTGAGCGATCGCCTGCAATCCTTCAGTTGAGTTTGCGGCTGCTAAATGTTTGACAAAGGCACTACCGACGATCGCCGCATCTGCGCCCCAATCTTTGACCTGACGTGCTTGTTCGGTTCCAGAAATCCCAAAACCAACACCAATCGGTTTATCGGTAATGCGGCGCATGTCTGTTAACAAAGTTTTTACCCGTTCTTGTAAGTGCGATCGCACCCCCGTTACACCCGTAACGCTGACCAGGTAGATAAAACCTTGCGATTGACGAGAGATCGCGGCTATCCTTTCGGGAGAGCTGGTAGGCGCTACGAGTAAGGTGGTCTCAATGCCAGAATCAGCCGCAGCTTGAATTAACTCTGTCGCTTCTTCTAGAGGTAAATCCGGCACGACTAACCCCCGCACCCCAGCGCTGGCAATTTGTTGGCAAAAGGCACGAACGCCTCGGTTTAAAATCGGATTGTAGTAGGTAAATAAAATCAACGGTGCTTTGAGGTTAGGGCTGACAGTTGCTACCATTTCTAGCACCTGCTCTAAGCGCGTACCTCTTTGCAACGCACGGGTCGCCGCTGCCTGAATCACAGGTCCATCAGCCAGTGGATCGGCATAGGGAACGCCCAACTCGACAAAATCCGCACCATTGCGATCGAGAGTGTATAAGGCTTCAGCCGTCGTTTCTAAGTAAGGATCGCCAGCTGTAATAAAAGGAATCAAAGCGCACTCTTGGCGGCTGCGTAAAGATTGGAAGCGATCTGAAATTATTTTGGTCATGGGTAATAACTAATGGGTAATAGGTAATGAGTAAGCTAAGGGTTAGCAATGAGAACTAATCTTTAACAACCGACAACTAACAACTGCCAACTACCAATTACCAACTACCAGTTTTAGTATTCAACAAACTACATACAGCTTGTTCTACATCGGGTTGTTTAACGAGTGACTCTCCGACTAGAACTGCACGAACGCCAGCGTTGGCAACCAGGGATAAATCTTCAGCTGTATGTAAGCCAGACTCGCTGACAACGGTAATGCCCAAATCGCTAATTTGTTGCCGACGCTGTGCCATTAGTAGCCGTGTTGTTTCCAAATCGACGTGAAAGTTTTCTAGATTACGATTATTAATTCCAATCAGGCGCACATCGGATAGTGCTAGTACGCGATCGAGTTCGTCAAGTGTGTGTACTTCAACTAAAGCAGTCATGCCTAATTCATGAGCAATTTTTAAAAATTCTTGCAAAGTGTGGTCTGATAAAATGGCTGCAATTAGCAATACTGCATCTGCTCCAGCAGCTCGCGCTAGATAAATTTGATACGGATCGATAACGAACTCTTTGCATAATAGCGGTAGTGACACGCTCTGTCGAATTTTCCGCAGATTGTCAAAACTACCTTGAAAGAATTGGCGATCGGTCAAGACTGAAATACAAGTCGTACCACTTCGTTCGTATGCTTGGGCAATTTTTACCGGATCGAAATCAGTACAAATAATGCCTTTACTTGGCGATGCTTTTTTGACTTCGGCAATTAAACTTGGTTGGCGATCGCTTTGCTCGATCGCCATCAAAAAGTCTTCTGCCCACGGTGTATCGCTGACCTGTTTTTGCAACTCAGCTAGTGGCATATCTGCTTGCAGTTGGACGACTTCTTGCTGTTTATGCCACACAATTTCAGCCAAAATATGACGCGATTTACTGTTAGATGCAACCTGATGATTGATTTCGATAGTAGCCATTAAGAAAGTGGTGTGTGGTGAGTGGTGAAGCAGCGGGCGGCGAGGTGTCCTCGCGCCCCATTAGCTGCACAGTGGTGAGTGAGGAAATAAGGGAGAGACAGATTTTGATGCTTGAAGATTGGCATAGTTGCCAACAATATTTTTGACAATTTTTAAGCCGATGTCGCCGTTTAGGGTCATGATTGATTCGGGGTGAAACTGAACTGCGGCAATTGGCATTTCTCGATGCTCGATGCCCATAATTACATCATCATGAGAAATTGCTGTAACTTTTAAATCTGGGGGTAAGAGTTTTGGTAGCGCAAATAATGAATGGTATCTACCGACTTCAAATGATGTAGGCAAGTCCTCAAATAGATGAGAATCTGAGTCTGTGACAAAAACGCGAGAAACTTTACCGTGTTGAGGATAATTCAGTACTCCTAGTTCTCCGCCAAAAGCTTCGACAATTCCTTGTAGCCCCAAACAAACGCCAAAGATCGGAATTTGTCGATTGATGCAGGCTAAAACTGTGTCTGGAACGCGAAAATCCTTGGGTCTACCAGGTCCAGGTGAAAAAACTACCAAATCTGGACGCTCGGTGTCGAAAACTGTTTCGCTAAAGCCGTGGCGTAGCGTTTTGACGATCGCCCCAGTTTGACGAATGTAGTTGGCGAGGGTGTGAACGAAGGAGTCTTCGTAGTCAATGAGCAGCACGTATGGACGCTGTTGAGGGCGATCGCTTATTAATTCCTTTATTTCACTTGACAAATCGTCGCTAATTCGATGAGCGCGATTGATGGTTTCAAACATGGCAGCAGCTTTCGTAATAGTTTCTTGCGCTTCTGCCTCTGGAATTGAGTCATACAAGACGGTAGCGCCAACTCTGACTTCGGCGATCGCATCTTGCAATCTAATCGTGCGTAAAATTAATCCTGTATTTAAGTTGCCGTTGAAGTTTAACCAGCCAACTGCACCGCCATACCAACGCCGAGAACTGGGTTCGTGCCGTTCGATAAACTGCATTGCAGCGCGCTTGGGTGCGCCTGTCACCGTTACTGCCCAAGTGTGCGTTAAAAAGGCATCTAAGGCATCAAATTCAGGTCGCAGTTGTCCTTCTACATGATCGACTGTATGAATTAGATGACTGTACAATTCGATCTGGCGGCGACCGATCACTTGTACCGATCCGGGTTCGCAAATCCGCGATTTATCGTTGCGATCGACATCAGTACACATCGTGAGTTCGGCTTCATCTTTGCGGGAGTTGAGCAACTGACGAATTTGTTCCGCATCTTCGATCGCATCCTGTCCGCGCTCGATCGTGCCGCTAATCGGGCAGGTTTCAATATGCTTACCTTCCACCCGCACGAACATTTCTGGAGAGGAACCAATTAAATATTCGTTACCTAAGTTAAAAATAAACCCGTAGGGACTGGGATTGACTTGCTGTAATGTCTGAAATAATTGAGCCGGAGATGCTTCGCAAGCAGCAAAAAAAGTTTGGCTGGGGACAACTTCAAATAGATCGCCTCTTTGAAAGTATCCTAGTGCTTCTCGTACCAGTTGAGCATATTCACCGGGGGCGCGATCGCAATCTTGGGTTGGAGTTAGATGTTGACCCTTGTAGTTCATAGATTCACCTGTACGCGGTAAACCTCTGGTGCTGCTGTTATCTATCTCAAACTCATACTGATAGCAAAATGCCTTTTGTTGATAGCGATCGACAACGACGAGTTCATCCGGCAAATATAATACTAAGTCTCGTTGATCTGCAGGACGAGAATGCAACTTTGGCATTGACTCAAACTGAAATACCAAATCGTAGCCGAATGCACCATACAAGCCTAAGCGATCGTCTTCGCTACTGTGGAAAGTATGTAACAACTGACGAATTACGGTGAAAACAGATGGTTGCCTGCTGCGTTCTTCCTCGGAATATATTCTTTCGGCTAATTTAACCGTGCCAACAATACAATTGTTTTCTAGCTGGACTGTTTCTAATTGTGCGTCTTCAGATAAACGCGCTGCCAAATATGGCAATAGAACCGCACCGCGATCGTTATGCGCCGTCAGAGTAAAAGCATTCTCGCGGGTAGCAAGTTCTAAGGGTGGATTGACAAAGCCAATTGCCCATCGCTTGTAACGCCCAGGATACTCATAGCTACTCGTCAATACCCCTCCCCGCTGAGAATTGAGTTGCAATAATACCTCTGCGATCGCAGAATCGACCGGAATCTCGGTGGTAGAGTAAGAAACGCGAATACCGCCTTCGGTTGTATAGCAATGGGAATCGGGTATCATGTGGTAAGTCGTAAGTCGTAAGTCGTAAGTCAGAATTAACTGGTAATTAGTTACGGATAATCGATAACTGAATATTTGACTTTTATTTTGTCCGCTAGAGAAAAGCTTATAAAAATCCAGCAAGCCTTACTATGAGAATTGTTTCGATAGGCTTGCGATTTTTTTCGATCTTGCTAAAACAGGACTTTCATTAGAAGAAATCGGGCATCCAGGGCGATGAGTTGGTAAATAGAGCGGTTGCTGTGGCGATCGCCATCTCCGTAGCCTGGAGATATCCCATTTGCTGTAGTTGCTGGGGAGTGAATAAGTTTGTATACAACGGTGCTAAACCGCGCACATCTAACTGCATTTCACCTCTACCACCTCTTGTTACCTCACCCCGTCCGTTTGCTACAGACAAAATAAACCTGCCCCGATTTGCTTCTAACAGATCGTCTTGGACTTCTAAATGCAACTCTGATTCGACACCAGAGGGATAACCCCGTGTAGATAAAGCCTTTTCTACACTGACAATTCGTAGTAGCCAACGCTGAACAAACTCAGGTTCGAGAGTTTGCTCTGGTAGCAACAAACTCAAGGATTCAACTAATGAACCCCGCCATTGTACCTTATCAATTTGCGAACGATGTTTGGCAAGAAAAGCCCAAAAACTTTTCGCTGCGGCTGTGGTAAGAATAGCCCAATCTTTCACCACCAAATAGGACTTATTTTCTCCTCTGCGTTGACGAAAAATAATGTAGCCTTGGGGTCGATCTGAGGAACCTAGTAAATAAGCATAAACGGTTTCTTTTGCATCTGACTGAATCAGTCTTTGCCAAATCGACTGGTGACGTGCGAGATTACCGTTGTTTAACTTTGCCTGCTGCTGATATAGCTTTTGCCATTCAAAATTATCTACTTCCACAGGTATAGCAGGTAGCAGCTGCTCTTTTACCTGAATACTCTGAGTCGGAATTTCCCAGCCGCAATGACTTCCACCTTGTTCGTAACCAGCTTTTCTGTACAAGTGTTGCATGGCTGGATAAAGTACCGAGAGCGGTATTCCACTCGAATGCAGTTCCCGTACTACATTTTGCATCAGAGCGATCGCTGCCCCCGAACCCCGATATTCTGGTGCAATTCCCACGGCTGCAATGCCTGTCATCGGTACGCAGATACCACCATACCACTGTCCCATCGGCAGCAGCCCCAAACCTCCTACAACTTCTTTTGCTTGCCGGATAACGCGAAAATTTTCTACCCCAATACCGTTAATGTATGACTCAGTATCGCTGGGAGAGCCGATAAAACATTGTTCGATAATCTGCCCCAGTTGCCGCTTCTCTGTCTCATCTGCCAGCTTACGGTAGGTGAATTCATGGATCATGGGTTTGTTACTAGTTCGCAGCAGACTACAATTATACTACAGATGGGAGCTGCATTAAATTTTGCCTCATAACAGTTTCCAGTGTAGAGACGTTGCATGTAACGTCTCTACACTGACAATCGATTTCACAATTCATCTAGAATTGCTATATAAGCATTTACATATTCTTGTTTCATTGCTGTATACATCTGCTCTAATTGACTTTCTCCTGATGTATGAGCGTTAATCGCTACATTGACAACTTCGGCTAAATCTTTTTCCAATCCCAACTCATCGAGCGATAATACTAACGTATCTTGGCTCAGGAGTTGCATAACTCCTACTATTTTTTGTTTGTAATAACTTCCAGAGTAAATTCCCACAGTAGGAATATTAAACAGAGCGAGGATTATATTAAAGTGGTAAGCACAACCGATTCCTACACGAGCGCCAGCCAAGCGACTTAAAAAACTGCGCCATCCCTCTTCATAAGGATCGCGAATGACTAAACTATCTCGATAATAGCGATCGAGGATTTCGAGTAAATTGCGATCGTCTGGACCCGGTTCTCTACCAAAACAAAAGTATTCTGGTTGAGAACTTCGCTCGTCTAACACCTGTTTGAGATAGTTTTCTAAACTGAGTTTAATTAAATTGTAGTTATAGTCTGAAAAAGATTTCAGATTAATAGCTGTAAGAGAATTTGAACTACGATTGTAATTGCATTGCTCTAATTTTAGCCGAGTGAGTGCAGGTAAAAGCAAAATAACATCGTCGCCTAAAACTTTAGTATTTACGTCAATTTTTAAATTTTTAACTATCGATAAAGATGA
Source organism: Chroococcidiopsis sp. [FACHB-1243] (assembly GCF_014696895.1). Classification (NCBI taxonomy): domain Bacteria; kingdom Bacillati; phylum Cyanobacteriota; class Cyanophyceae; order Chroococcidiopsidales; family Chroococcidiopsidaceae; genus Chroococcidiopsis; species Chroococcidiopsis sp. [FACHB-1243]. Next base: position 21,822 of record NZ_JACJQX010000018.1, read on the forward strand.
TATCTCTCTGACAAATAAATAACTAAATTTTCTAGCGAAAAGCTTAAAAATTACGAGACTAGCTCTACTTTTAAAAGGTCCCAATCCTAATCCCGTCCCAATAACTTTTATTTTGGGATTGAAACTGCGTGCTAAGCTAATAGTTATGTATTCGTAAATAATCACCTCTAACCAACGTTCGTTGAGATATCCTCCGCCTATGTAGTGAATGACATCTAGTTGCTTTAAAAAAGTAATATATTCTTTGGTAAACAGAGCTTTTTGAAATAACTTATATAAAATGATATCTGTAAAAATAATAATGGCGATCGCCACTAATTGACAAAAGCTTAAAAAACGCGATTGTTCTAACCATTCTCCTCTCAAAACATGTCCGAGGAGTTGGTGTACGACTAAGGGAAATTTAATCGGTATTCGCAATTTTTCTAGTTTTAAGTTAATCCGGTAAATCATATCCGACCACTCTACCGAATGCTTTAACTCTAAATCGCTATCAAATTTAAGTTGCAATAATGATTCAAAGTTTTTTGAGGCATATAATTCTACATTTTCTCTAGATAGTTTCAGATGCTTGCTGAAAAAATTTAAAGTTGAGATGAGTAAGAGATCGTCGCCAAAATTATATAAATTATAAGCACCTCTCAGATAAATCTTTTTCTTGTTTTTCATAAAAGATAGTTCCTCCAAGTTTTTTGGGGGTTACAGAGGAGCGATTAAATAGAAGTCAGGAGTCAGTTGTATAGCAATCCTACGCGACTTCTGACTCCTGATACACCGATTCGATAATGAAACTTTTAGAAGATACTATTTTTAATAAACTTCCCTAATGGTTTATCTTTAATCCCTCGCCACAAAGCTGTATTTTTTAGTTTGGTACGTAATTCAAAACTTTTGTCATGACTCAATTTACGAATCACCGCCATCCCGAAATTATAAGGACTAGTCTTAACTTCCATTAACTCAAAATGAGGAGAAGTTTTAATGTATTTATCAATAACATATCGAGGTCCTTCCCAGTTGCAATATTCTGGATAAATATCATGCAACACGATATATCCACCAACCGCTATATGAGGGTAAAAAAGTAGAAAATCTTGTTCGCACCCTTCTTTGGTATGATCTCCGTCAATGTAGATAAAATCTATAGGCTCGGTGAGAATTTCATGAATTCTTTCTCCTACGGCTACGGAGTTCGATTTATGAAACTTAACTCGGTGTGCTAGTTTAGCATTTGCTACAGAATTTTGAGCGTATTCTAGTGGATTAGGTAAGTAGGCACGATGATAGGGAGGAGCGGGTATGATATCCTCGAAGAGATCGATTGAATTAATATTTCCTGCACCTCCAGCTTGCTCTAAACCAGCAGCTAGCCAAATTGTAGAAATTCCCGTAAAACAACCAATTTCTACCACATTTTTGGGGGCAATATTGCCCGTAAGAGATTTTAAAAACTCTCCTTGCGATGGCGAAACAGAAGCAGGATAAGTAAATTTTTCCCGATACATTTTAACTAGAGTTTTTGCCCATGCATCAGGACTATTTTGTAAGTACTCTGGAATTTCGTAGCCGCGTCTTTCATAATTAGTATCTGGAAATAATTCTTCAATTAGCTGCTGAACTTCACTTTTTTGTAAATACGATTGTCCGCTTATTTGATGTTGCCTTAAGTTTCTGTCTGTAGCAATTCGAGCAATGCGCTCCGGCGTAACTTGAAATCTATGAGATAAGTGTTCGAGCGAGTACAGATCTTTCGTTACAGATTCTACAGCCATATTTATTTTCCTAACTAGATGATTTTTCTAAACAGATTAAGGTGGGAAGCAAATCAATTTATGGATGTTCTCCTATTTCCTTTCTCATCAAATGGATTGCGTATAAGAGTTTGTATTAGCCGAAGTTGTAGACCAATCAGCATTAACTAAAAACTTGCAGAGGTTGGGAATACCAGGATTACCCGTACCAAAGAAATCACCTCCATCCACGCTAACATTTGCAGCATCCTCTATGCGATCGAGTACTTCTCTATCGGCATGAGCTAGATGTAATGTTACCCGATACATACCTTGAACTAAAGGAAAATTCTTGACGCGACATAAAATATAACCTCGGTCGGAATTAAGTGTGAGGTTATGATTTGTAAAAGTACTTTTTAATAAAATAACTCTAACGCCGCGCTCGTCAATCAAATCTACACAAACAACGACGCTCTTCAAAGGCTCTCCCGTATTATTTGAATAGCCAATTGCAAAATCATAGTTTTTTCCTGATTGTAATGCTGGTTCTTCTTCGCCTTGTTCGTTTAAAAGTTTAAAACTAGAAATTCTAATTCTTCCCGAACCACTTCTATCTGTTCTTTGACTTAAGGGGAGTTCTTTAGCTGTTCCATAAGCTTTTTCTAAATAAGCTCTGACAACTTCTTCAGAACTAGCATTCAAACTGACAATACCAGATTCAAGTAAAACACCTCGATTGCAGAGAGATTCCACCGTACTCATGCTGTGGCTGACGAATAAAATTGTCCGTCCTTCTCTAGCAACATCTCCCATTTTACCCAAGCATTTTTTTTGAAACTGTACGTCACCGACTGCAAGTACTTCGTCTACAATTAAAATCTCTGGTTCTAAATGAGCCGCAACCGCAAAAGCTAGCCGCACGTACATCCCAGAAGAATAGTATTTAACTGGAGTATCTAAAAACTTCTCGACTTCAGCAAAAGAGACAATTTCATCAAATTTCTGTTTAATTTCAACTCGACTCATACCTAAAATAGAGCCGTTGAGGAAAATATTTTCTCGACCTGTAAGTTCATGATGAAATCCCGTTCCTACTTCCAAAAGACTCGCGACTCTACCTTGAATCCAAATCTCTCCTTTTGTAGGTTCGGTAATGCGACTCAACAGCTTCAGCAATGTAGACTTTCCCGCACCATTACGACCGACAATTCCTAAAACGTCGCCTTGTTTCACTTCAAAAGAAACACTTTTTAAAGCCCAAAATTCTTCTTTGTCTAAACTATTAGCTGTAGATTTTGCTAAAAATTTATGTTTGATAGATTTGGCAGTACTAGCGATCGCATCCCGTAAAGTTGAGTTGGGCTGCTGATGGCTGATGAGATATTTTTTGCCTAAATCTTCTACCCGTAATACAACATTAGACACGCTCTCAATCCCCACTAAATAACATCTGCGAAAGTACGTTCGGTTTTCCGAAAGTACCAAATGCCGCTGGCTAAAAGTACGGCAACTAATATTGTAGATAGAATAAATCCAGGTAAGTAAATAGTTGATGTGCCGCTTAACGTTGCCCAACGAAAGCCATCAATCACCCCTACCATTGGATTTAACGAGTAGAGCAAGCGCCATTTTTGCGGGATAATACTACTACTGTAAGCGACTGGCGAAATATAGAAACCAAACTGAACGATAAACGGTACGATGTGCCGAAAATCTCGGTATCTCACGTTTAACGCTGCTAACCACAATCCACCACCAATTGCAGCGGCGATCGCGATCGCCGTAAAAAGTGGTAGTGTTAAGATCCGCCAATCTGGGACAAAATTGTACCAAATCATTAACGCTAACAGCAGCATACCAGAAATTAATAAATCCACGAAACTCACAATTACTGAACTTGCCGGAACGATCGCGCGAGGAAAATAAATTTTAGAAACTAAATTCGCATTATTAATTAAACTCAGACTCGACTCTGACAAAGAGTTAGCAAAAAACTGCCAAGGTAACATAGCAGCAAATACAAGAAGTGGATATGGTACGCCGCCAGAGGGTAACTTTGCTAAGTTGCCAAAAACAAATGTAGAGATTAACATTGCTAAGAATGGTCGAATTAACGCCCAAGTAATGCCAATCGCTGTTTGTTTATAACGGACTAAAATATCTCGCCATGCTAAGAAATAAAATAGCTCGCGATAACGCCACAAATCTTGCCAATATAATGCCTCCGTGCGTCCTGCTTTAATTGTTAGTTCTTGAGGTTTCATCTGCATACTGTTGCTCTTAGTTTCCTAGTTTGATTCTTTAAGCTTGAGATAGTGTTGCCAAAAACTAGTGGAAGTCAATTCAGGTGCAGCAGATTTCCATTCTCGATTAATTACCGACCATTTTCTAGTACTTGTAATGAGAATCTTTAGCCAGCGTTTGATTAAGTTAATTCCAATTGACTTATCTAATTCGTTTTGCAATAAACAACTATTTTCTTCTCGGTAAATGGTAACTTTATTTTTCCTAAAAACACGACTGAGCGTTCCAGCATGAGCGCTATTCTGCCAAAGCATGACTTCGCCATCGCTATGAATAAAATTTGGGAGTAAATGACCGTTAATAGTCAATAAACTCAAGAATTTTTGCCAAACTTTAGCTTTCGTTCTAGGCGGACTAAGCTGAGTATCTAGACAATAGTTTGGCTGTAAAGTTTGAGTCTTGTAACTCTTACTCAACTGAACTATTTCTCGGTGTAATTTTTCGGGAGAGTTCTTTTTGAGAAGATTTGGTCCTTGCAGATAATCTTCAAAACCTCTAACTATCATCTCGGCATAATTGTATTCAAATACCAACAGAGAGTAAATGAAATCTTTAGTAAATTTAAATAGCGTATTTGTGTAATTTATGGTTCCATAAATAGTTCGAGCGATGAGATTATTGCGAGTGTAGTAGTAACCATCCCAGACGATAACTTTGCTATAAAATGGTTCGTGCCAAACAGCAATAGATGGAAATGCTACGATCTGCTTACTCAAGTGCCTTTTTATTCTTAACCCGAATTCCATGTCGTCTATCTTAATGAAGAAAGGTAGGAGAAATCCGATTTCTTTGACAAACTGACTTGGGACAGCAAAAAACCAAAAACCACCGTAATCTACATCATCTTCTGATAAAAGTAAGTTCAGAGACTCAGTTTTTTGCAGTTCGAGATTGTGTTTTAGAGGAGCAACGCGGAACGGTGAAAATTTGAAGCTTTGCGGATCTTTATCGTAGGCAGCTCCAGCTTCATATAAAATATGTTTCTTATATAAATCCAGCATACTACCAGCAACAGCAAAATCTGCCTCAGCATATTCGTAAATGCTAAATAAGCGATAGATTGCCTCTGTATCTAGTAATATGTCATCGTCCATTAATAATAAATGGGTGTAGCACTCCGATTGTAAAGCTGTCACCATTCCTTTTGTGAAACCACCACTTCCTCCCAGATTTTCATTTGGAATCAAGTGAAGTTTATCATTATTAAAGTCATCTTGACTTAAAGTTTGACCGTTATCAACTACAAAGATTTGCCAAGACTTATTCGCCAATAAAGAATCTTGCAAAATCGTCTTGACTGTATTTTTGATATATGCTTCTTTTTTAAAAGTACAACTAATAATTGCCAGCGAAATATTTCTCAAAGGTTGTTCTTCAGTAACGATCGCTCCCTCTACAAATATGCCGCGATCGCTCAAGCACTGAATTTCTAAATAAATTCTGCCTTGAAGTGTATGACTTTGCTGGAGAGCAGGCAAGGCAATTTTAACGCCATCTGTTATTTGGCACTGTTTGAATGTTTCTTGTCCGAGTAATTCTCGCTCTCGTTCGTACCCTTCTCTATAGACTGAAACTTGAAAATCACCGTTGAGTCTCAACAAATAGTAGAGAGAATTTAGAGTCGTGTATTTTGCATAATAGCTTTCATAAAAGGAATTAAAATAAGAGTTAGTCGAAACAATATCACTTTGAGCCAGAGTAATTTTTCCTGCTTCGCAGTCTCTAGCAATATCTACACTTATACTACCGTCAAAATATAGATTGAAAGTGTCCTCTGTTTTTGGAAAGGTAATGCGATTGACTATGTAGTACATATATCCTCTATCGACTTAGAAATTTCGATTTTGCTCAAATGAATTCTAAACTACTAAATCCTGGCGCTCAGATTTTTCTAAGCCCGATTTTTCTAAATTGAGATATCGTTGCCAGAATTTCAAAGAAGTTAATTCTCTACTTACCTGCTGCCACTCAATCGCTACCCTCGACCATTTAATTCGACTTTCAAGCACCAGTGCAAACCATCGAATTGTTAACTTAATTCCCTTCAATTTGTCAAGTTCATTTCGGTATAAACATTGACCTCCTTCTTTAAAAATCAGAACTCTTTTCTTTCTAAAGGCGCGCGATCGCCGATCTGCATGTTCGGCTGTTTGCCATAGTAATACATCTTTGTCTTGTGTAAAAACGTTGGGGAGAAAATGACCGTTCAGAGTCAATAAACTGACAAGTTTCTCCATGAAAGTAGCCGTCGAGCCTTGTTCGTAGGAGCGGTGGGATGGTAAGTTATGGTATTGGATATGTTGAGTTTGACAACTCCGATCGAGTTTAACAATTTGACTGTGCCACTGTTCGGGATCGGCGTACTGAAGAATTTTTGCTCCTTGGAGATAATCTTCAAAAGCTTGAATAAGCATTTGAGCGTTTTTATAGTCAAAAACTAACAAACTAGAAACAATAGCTTTCGTAAAATGTGCGATCGCATCTGCATACCTTAAAGTTCCATGCATGGCTTGAACGATCGAGTCGTTCCGGTAATAGTAATAGTTCCAAATTGAAGATTTGGCAAAAAAAGGTTCGTGCCACACCGCAATCCCAGGAAAAGCGATTATCGTATCGTTGCCAAACCTCTCTTGAACTCTCAAACAAAATTCAGTGTCATCTACCTTAAGGAATAAAGGTAAGAGTAACCCGACTGATTCAAAAATTGTTCGCGGGACACTCAAAAAATAAAAACCTGCCGAATCTATTGGTTCTGCTTCGATTAGCAGATTGAGATTGCTAACATTTTGCAAGTCGAGATGATGATGTAATCTGACTATATTAAATGCTTGAAACTCTCGATTGTGCAGTGCTTTATTATACAAAGCACCTGCTTCATATAATTGATGCTTCTGAGATAAATCGAGCATACTACCAGCTATAACTAAATCGCGTTTGGCATATTCGTTTAAGGTAATAACTCGATAAATGGCTTCGCTTTCTAGCTCGATGTCATCATCCAATAATAAGATGTGGGAACTGCAATTGTTACTCAAGGCTTCAACAATTCCTCTCGTAAATCCACCGCTCCCACCAATATTCCTCTGGCTGATTAATTTCGTTTTGCGATCGCTAAACTCTGAGTGACTCAAAGTTCCAGCATTATCTACAATTAAGATTTCTACCGATTTACTTTGTAATACTTTATCCTGTAAAATAGTTTTGATGGTTCGTTTAATAAAAGCTTCTTTTTGAAAAGTGCAAGCAACAATTGCTAATGAAACTTCGCGTTCTGGTAATTGTGGAGTCGCGAGAAAGCTTTCTCGAAGTTTTCCCGATTGACTCAAACATTCTAATTCAAAATAGATTCTACCTCGCTCAGTTTGTATTTGTTGTAGCTCAGGTAACTCAATCTCTGTTGCCTTGCCGATCTTGCAGTTGAAAAATTTTTCTTGAAATAGTAATTGACGACAATTTGCTTCAGAAACTTTAATAGATATTTCTCTATAAACTGAAATTTGAAAATCTCCCTCTAGGTTCAGCAAATAAAAAAGTTTATCTAAAGTCGTGTACTTGGTGTAAAATTTTTCGTATAAAGAATTGAAGTATGAATTAGTAGAAATTAACCCTTGTAGAGCAAACACCACTTCTGGAGTCTCTGCACTATAGTCGATTGCTGCTTTGTCGTTGCATTGTAGATATAATTTAGCAACTTCTGCCGATTTTGGTAGTTTTGTTCTACCTACTATATGCATGGAATCTCCTACTGAGTTTTGATTCGCGGACTTTAACTCCTATGAAGCTGGGGAAAATTGAGTGTTTAAATTCCAATTCCCCCCCTCACACGCCGTTCTAAACGCGCGCTAATTCTCGATTCGCTTTTTCCGACGTATCGTCGCCAGCTTCTACGATTTTCTTGTAGACCATCAGCGCTTGAGCCACTACTTGATCCATGTTGTAGTACTTATAAGTTGCTAGCCGTCCTACAAAATGTACTTCTGGTGTCGCATCGGCTAACGCCTTGTATTTTTTGTAAAGTTCGGCATTTTCCGGTCGCGGTACGGGGTAGTAAGGATCGCCCTGGGCGCGAGGAAACTCGTAAACGATACCTGTTTTTGGATGTTCTTGCCCGGTGAGGTACTTGAACTCTGTAACGCGAGTATACAGGTGTTCGTTAGGGTAATTCACGACGGCAACTGGCTGATGCACGGGCGTATTTATAGTTTCGTGCTTGAATTCCAAAGAACGGTATGGTAACTTGCCGTAGCGATAGTTGAAAAACAAGTCAATGGGACCTGTATAGATCATCTTGCCAAACGGTATGACCTCCAGAATTTCTCTGTAGTCAGTGTTCAGCATCACCTTAATATTGGGATGAGATAGCATCTTCTCAAACATGCGGGTAAAGCCGTGTAGTGGCATGGCTTGATAAGTATCTGTAAAATACCGATTATCGCGGTTCGTGCGCGTCGCCACCCGGGAAGTCACCGACTTATCCAGTTCAGATGGATCCATATCCCATTGCTTGCGCGTGTAGTTGCGGAAGAACTTTTCGTAGAGTTCTCGACCGACCTTATTCACGACAACATCTTCAGAAGTGCGAATGTATTCTTTGGGTTCTGCTACCGAGGCAAAGAAATTTTCCAGCTCAAAAGAAGTGAGACTCAATCCATACAGCCGATTTACCGTATCGAGGTTAATTGGAATCGGGACTAATTGACCGTCTACGCTAGCCAGTACGCGGTGTTCGTAAGACCGCCACTGAGTAAATTGCGAGAGGTACTCGAAAACGTCCCGAGAGTTTGTGTGGAAAATGTGAGGACCGTATTTGTGAATCAGAATACCATCGTCATTGAAGCAATCATAAGCATTGCCACCTACATGCGATCGCGTATCGATTATCAGAATTTTTTTGCCTAACTGACTCGCCAGTCGTTCTGCTAAGACGCTACCTGCGAAACCCGCTCCCACAATTAGGTAATCAAACATTACGATCGATAGCTCCTTTTAATTTCCATTTTCTGTAGAATTCGATATGAAATATCTCAAATATTTGAAATATTTTTGCTGCTCGTAATAATCGCTAAATTTATTGATTCAGCAGCACTAGAAAAGCATGTTAACCAGTCTCACCTTAGTAGCTACCTCTCACGCCCTTCTCTCATAATTCTATTTACACTTGCGATCGCACATATTCAGTAGGCTATATAGTTTTCCTACAAGCTCACTTCTATCGAAAGGGTGAGATTCGCAATATTTTTAAGTATATTAAATTACGCTAGAATCAAATCTATTTTTTGTTTACTATTTACCAATATAATTGATGAGATGGTAGTTATATACTCCAAATCGTATAGCGATCGCGATCGCTCAATTCTATGTTTAGTAATTAATTATACAAAACCCAATCTAGTGCGAAGCTGCAAAAGTATCTAAACTTAATGTCCTAATCACTAGTTTCAATTAATGGTAATAACAGTGTACGTTCGATTTTTTCTCGAACTTCACGACTAACAAATAAACTAGTATTTAAACATTGTGCCACTAATAAATTAGCATCATAATATTGTTTCAATATTTGTTTCTGTTGCTGGCTGAACTGCCAATTATGCCCAATATTGCGCTTTAACCGGACTCGTTGTTTTAATTGCTCTGTCCAAGCTTTACCATTAACTTGCCACCACTGTTGAAACTGTTGTTTGTTTCGCCCTAAGTTAGATAACTGCTGTTTCATTTTTTGCAACTCTCGTGCTAGCTCTGGTTCGCTATTACGAGCGCGAGATATTGCTCGGTTTAATACTCTTTCAATCATGCGTTCTGGATCGGAAACGCGATGTATAGATTCAGGCAAAAGCAGAGTGCGATCGAGCGCAAGATCGAGCGCAAGACTAGGTTCAAGCGTGCGATTAAAGTTAACTTCTAAAGTTCTAGAAATCTCAAAAGTACTACCAAAAAAAGATAAGATATGAGCGAGCGCTAAATCGTAATAAAAGGCTTTAACTGTAGCAGATTTATTATTAACAGATGCGGCAGCGGCTTTGCAATTTACCCACTGTAAAAATCTTTGCAAGCTTGGATCTAATATTAAAGTGTCAGTTTTTTGCTTCATCATCAATAGGAAATAGTCAGCGTTTTTCAGCATTCCTACAGTTAATAAAGCAACCTCTCGCCATCTTTTATCTGTAACTAAGCGATCGCTCAGTCGTTCTAACGTTAAATTTAACGTTTGAGGCGGAGAGTATGCAATTTTTCTAGCTGTAAAGTACTCTTGAAAAGTTAAATGAGAAAATGAATAAATTCCTCGCGCTCGTTCTACCAATAATCCATGTTGGGCTTCAATCGACTGGAGTATTGCTGTACTATCGCACAAATCTATTTTTTCTCCTTGCAAGACGGATTCTACATAGTTAATGATATATTGCTCTAGTTCTTGCTGTTTTAAAAAGTATTCGCCTTTTAAAAAAGAGGTAAAGGCAATGTGACTGAGTAAATCTTCTTTATGTTGTAATGATAGATTCTGATAAATTTGTTTTCGTTCGATGTTGCGTTTAGCATCCCATTTCTTTAGAAGAAGATCTATCCCTTCTCGATAAATTTCTAAGTGACTATTAGGAAAATTAGTTTCTTCAAATATCGAGCATAATAGTGTGAGCAATAAAGGATTGTTTGCCAATTCTCGAATCGACGCATTACATTTTATTGTCTGTAGAAATTGGGATATTTTGTCTGGTTTTTCAGCAAACCATTTGCTAACAAATTCAGCAATATTATTATCGTCAAAGTTTGCCAACTCTACTTCTACAAATTCTTCAATAGTAAACTCTTGAGCTGCTATCCGACAAGTAATTATAAAGCGATTACGGTCGAACTGATTATAGAAGCTATTAATTGCGCTTGAAACTCTTTGATTATCTATATCTCTAACTTCATCAAGTCCATCTAATAAAACTAGCATTCTACCTTGTGCTAGCAAATCTTTAGTAGTATTTGGTTCGACTCCGCAATTATTGAAAACCGTTGAAATCCACTCTAATAGTGTTGGGTGATGTTCTAATTCGGTAAAAACTTTTAAGCTAATGTAAATTGGGAGCAGATCCTCAAATAATCGTCCTTGAATACACTGAGTTGCGATATATTTTAAAAATGTGGTTTTACCAGAACCAGGTTTACCCGAAATTATCAATTTGGGATATTTTTCGATTGCTTTTATTCCTGAAATTGCCTGATGGATATCGCCGTATAAACGCGAAAATTCCGAGCGGCGATCGAGATAAAAATTCAGGAAATCTTTTATGCTTATACGTTGATTTCTACCAATTTTCTCTAAAACATTTACTTTCGTAAAAATATCATTTAATTTAGTAGGTTGAGACCTATTCAGGACGCGCACGATACCGCATTTTGATTCAATATAGGTGCGTACCTTTTGCTTAGCATCTTTTACAAGAGTATCAACATCATCTTTTGAGGTATCGAGCAACTCTTCTAAACTAAATTCATCATCTGGTATTTCCGCGATCGCTTGCCAAGGTAATTGTAACTTCTGACAAATTTTGTGAAAGTTTTCCCGTCCAATCGGTTTACCAACGAAAAATTTTTGTACCGTAGCGCGAGAGATTTCCAATTCATCAGCAAGAGAAAGTTTAGACTCAAAATTGAGCAGTGATTGATTAGCGCGACTAATACCGATAGTAGATGCTTTGAGCGAGCGACCAGCTCTTTTTCCCATGATGAAGACTCTTCTTTCAGTTATCAGTAGTTAGTTATTAGTTATCAGTAGAGGTGACTAGTTACTAGTGGGCTGTTGACTAGAAAAGGGTATACTACTCGCCAACAACCGTCTTCACGAGTGTAGCGCTAGCATCTACTGTTAACCGTTAACTGAAAAATAATTACCCATTACCTAATTTTAAATGCTGAAGTATTGACCAAAAGACTTCTCTTGGTTCGAGTACTTCGCGATCTTCTAGCAAGTCAGGTTGTTGTGTAATCAAAAGTGGACCTTCGCTCAACCCTGTATAAGTACCATGACAACCTCGTACAAGCAATCCATCTAAAGAAATAACATTCATGAGGTAGCGGAAACCTAACTGCTTTTTGAGTAGAGTTAAACCTAATTTCGCTCGGGGAAATTTTAGCTGAGGATCGAGAAACAATTCGACGGGATCGTAACCGGGTTTGCGGTGAATATCTACTGTTCTAGCAAAATCGGGAGCGCGGCTATCGTCCAGCCAGTAGTAATAGGTAAACCAAGCCTTTGAGCTAGCGATCGCAATGAGTTCCCCCGAGCGCGGATGATCGAGATGATATGCTGGTTTATCTGCCTCATCTAAAACTCGCTCGACACCCTCCGTTGCTTCTAGTATGTCGCGTACCTTGGGAATGTAGGCGGGATCGTTAACATAAACATGGGCAATTTGATGGTCGGCAACCGCAAAGGCTATACTTGCACCAGCATCCAGTAATTCCCGCCCTAATTCTTCTCGTACTGCTAATAAACCATTTTCCCGCAAAGCTCGATTTAAGTGAACGGGTTGAGACACGGATGTAATCCCGTACTCGGACACAACTATAACTTGAGTGTTGCGCGCTTCATAGAATTGAATCAAATCGCGACAAACGGTATCAATTTCTTGTAAATCTTTTGCCACCAAACTTGCATCAGCGCCGTACTTTTGCAAGCAATAATCTAAATGAGGCAAATAAACCAGCGACAGTGTGGGGCTGTAGCGATCTTCCACCCATTTAGCTGAATTAGCAATCCATTGGGTAGACGCTATCGAAGTGTTAGGACCCCAAAAATTAAATAAGGGAAATTGACCTAATTCAGTTTGAAGCTGCGATCGCAAGTCGGCTGGCTGGGTGTAAATATCGGGAATCTTCCTACCATCAGCAGGATACATCGGTCGTGGCGTAACGGCATAATCAACCGTAGAGTACATATTGTACCACCAGAACAAATTCGCGCAGGTAAATGTAGGATCGTGCGATCGCGCCACTTCCCAAATTTTGGGAGCCTGAATTAATTTGTTAGACTGTCGCCAAAACTTGATTTCGCACTCGTCCCGAAAATACCAACCATTACCGACAATTCCATGTTCGTTAGGATATTTCCCTGTCAAATAAGTCGCCTGTACCGAACAAGTAACCGCGGGTAACATCGATTTAACTGGTACGACTTGCCCCCGCGCCGCCCAGTTGGACAAAAACGGCGTATGCTGTCCTAAGAGGCTGGATGTTAAGCCGACGACGTTGAGTACAACAGTCTTTTGCATAAGCGATTAGCCTTTATATCGCGATCCGATACTTTTTTGAAATCCTGTTCGTGCAGTTAACCTTTGCACGTATTCCAAAATAGCAGGATATAAATTTAAATCTACCTTGGACATCGTTTGCTTGATGTCGTTTACCACATCTGGATAAGCGCTGACATCCATTCGCATCATAATAGGAATATAAGCCAAGAGCGCACCCACTGCTACATCTGCTACAGTAAAGCGATCGCCTGTTAAAAAAGGTTGCTGTTGAAGAATTTGATTAATTGCTGTTAATAATTCTGGGACTTCGTGGAGATTTTCTTTAACAAAGATTGTCGATGAAAGCGTAGAATTACCGAACAAAATCCATTGATTTAAGAGCGATCGCCCTTCAAAAGTTATAGGTTCGCCATACTTTTCAGCAAGATACAGTAATATCGCGCCAGATTCCCATAATTGAAAATCTCCATCTGCGATCGCTGGTAATCTTCCCATCGGATTGATAGTCAGAAATTCAGGCTGTTTGTGGTCTTGAGCCTGCATATCTAACTGTATGTATTCATAAGGAATTTGCAATTCCTCTAAATACCATTGCACGATTGAAGCACGGCTAAGAACGCCACCGTAGAGTTTTAGCATGATTAGAGGAGAGTGGAAACTAGAAAGGACAAGGGGGACAAGGGGGACAAGGGAGCCGAGGAAACTATGAGCAACTACCAACTACCACTGATAACCGATAACTGTTAACTGATAACTGTTAACTGATAACTGACAACTGATTCATATTCGCGTTGGATGGAGCTGACTAAATCTAGTTTCATGTCTTCTGGAAGAACATCCCAGGTGTAGGTTTCAATTTCTAAACAGCTGCAAATGCGATCGCGTTGCAATAGTTCGAGTACGGTTTTAATGTGGTCTTGGGTAGATTGCAAAAATTGATAGTCGCGAATAAAAATCGGGACGTGAAAGTGAATTCGCAACTCGCAAGCTGGTATTTGCTCTAAATCGGGTAAGGCAGCAACTAAATCGGAATATCGATATAGTTTACCATGGCGATCGCGGGCGATCGCTTGATGAAGATAGGTCGATTCCGCAAACGGACGCAACTTTTCTACAACCTGACGACGCTGTGCGGCTAGTTCGGGAACGATGAGCTTTAAGGCAGAACTGAGTTGAATTTTACCAATTTGAATTCCTGCGGCACGAAATCTTTGAAATACAGTCGCAGGTTCTTCATATTCCACGGCAAAATGGCAAGTGTCGTAACAAATTCTGACGTGTTCTAGTAAGTGTGTTTCGGCTGCGGCTAAAGAAGTTCCTAATTGCTTTGCTAAATATCTTCCGCCTACAGGCAAAAGTTGTGTCTGAAAATAGTCGATGACTTCGGCAGAATTTTCAATTAATCCATCCGGTTCTGGTTCTAGATCGAGATGCAGCAATTTACCCGTCTCGGCACGGATACGCACCATTTCTGCAACAACTTGCGCAATGTGAATGCTGGCAATACTGTAGACAAATGCGCGAGTCATTGAATTTTGTTCAAACCAAGGTTTGTACGATAGCGGTAATGTGGAAATACCACCATCTATCCCATCTGGTAACAACTCCGCCAGAATTCTTGTCAGTCGCAACGTGTAATTTAACCGCTCTAACATAGACCAATCGGGAGCATAAACCCGATCTTTCACCACTTGATGATGAAACCCGCCATAGGGAAAGCCGTTCAAGGTAAAAACATATAAATTGCGTTCGCGCAGCCACGATCGCAACTCAATCAGATTATTTTCTACCAATAGTTCTCTAGCCGCCACATCTGCCAAACGCAACCCAATCCCAAATGATTTTATAGGAGCTAGCCGCTGCTTCAAGGCAGGAACGTACTGCTGGAGGTTAGCAAAAACTTGGTTCCACTCCTCACCAGGATGAATGTTAGTACAGTAGGTTAAATGTAAATTACGATCGATTTTCATTGATGGTAATGGGTAATGGGTAATTGGTGGTTGGTGGTTGGTAGTTATTCTCCCCTGCTCCCCTGCTCCCCTGCTCTCTTCCCCCGACTCCCGACTCCCGACTCCCGACTCCCCAAGTTATCGATCGCCCAGAACTGCAATTGCTTCCGCATACAGTATCGGATCGACTTCGTGAACTTCAATTCCCTGTCCAAGCGCTTGCAAGAGCATGAGAGTTAACTCGCCGCCTAAATGCTCTCGAAACTCGGTGAGTCCCTGAAATAAACGGTCTTGTCTCATTTGGGGGACGTATAAGGCAAAGCCTAGCGCCTCCAGAAGATCGAGTATCTGTTGCCACTCACCGCGCGAAAGTAGCCCTAGTAGATAAGAATAGGTGCTGTCCAATGCGATGCCGATCGCGACTGCTTCCCCGTGGCGCAAGCTGTAGTCAGTCAATTGCTCTAGTTTGTGCGCAGCCCAATGACCGAAATCTAAGGGACGAGACGAACCCATTTCAAATGGATCGCCGCTGTTAGCTATGTGTTCTAGATGCAACTGAGCGCAACGATAAATGAGTTGTTGCATGGCATCCATGTCTCGCCGCACCAACGCAGGAGCAGAGCTGGCGATCGCCTCAAAGAAGCATTCGTCTTTGATTAAAGCAACCTTGATTGCTTCGGCAATACCCGATCGCCAATCGCGATCGTCCAAGCTGTAGAGAAAGTCGCAGTCATTTAAGACAGCATAGGGAGGCGCAAACGTGCCGAGAAAGTTTTTCTTGCCAAAGGCATTAATCCCGTTTTTAACCCCTATACCAGAATCGTTTTGAGCTAATACGGTTGTCGGGACTCGGATGAGACGAATGCCTCGGTGAGCGGTTGCGGCTGCATATCCTGCCATATCCAATACAGCACCACCACCGATTGCCAATACATAAGAGTGACGGCATAAGCCAGTTTGGTGAATTAGCTGTTGAATTTGTTTAATTGCCTGAGGATCGTTTTTGGTAGCTTCTCCACCAGGAACAATGCTAACAGCAGCTAATTGAAATGCGTGGTTATATCGCCGAGCGTAAGTAGATACTTGGGCAATTAAATCTTGATGATGAGATACTAATCCCGCATCGACGATCGCAATTGCTTGTTTAGGACTATTTTCACTAGCTGTCATCATCCGGGCTAACAACGGATTATCTAGCTCAAACAATCCTTTAGTGAAATGCACTTGATAGCGAAAGGTGACAGATACACGTTGATGAATTGGTTGCAGACTGTAACTAGTCTGACGCTGAATTTCGAGAATCATGTGAGGAGTGAGGTGTAGTGATTGGTGAGTGGTGCGTGGGTAATTGGTAATTGGTAATTGGTAATTGGTAGTTGCTCCCGAGCGATCTCTTTACCGACTCCCGACTCCCGACTCCCGTACAACTCCCGACAAATTACTTTTTTCCATCAGTGCGGCGCGAGTCATGGCTTGTTTAAATACTTCGACTGAGTGAGAACCATCAACTCTGACTTTGTTGTTAAAAATGAATAATGGTACGCTGGTAATACTATTTAGCCGTGCAAATGTGGACTCAGCAATAACTGAATTCATTAATGCATGACTACCTAAGAAATTACGGATTTTTTTTGTATTTACGCCAACAGCATCGCCAATAGAAATCAGAATTTCGCGATCGCCAAGATTGAGGTTACGTTCAAAATAAGCTTGATAAATTGCTTCAACTAAAGTTGTTTTGAGATCTTCGGGCGTTAAAGCAACTAATTGATGAGCAAGAGTTGTGTTTACAGCTAAAGAGATCCGATTAAAATCTAGCTTAACTCCTGCTCTTGCACCTGCTTGGTGAGTATACTCAAACATTTGCTGTAATGCTACCGCTTCAATTCCTTTTCTTGCCTGCATAAAGCTACGAAACTCATATCCTTCTGGCGGAATGGAGTTATCTAATAAGAATGGATGCCAACGGATGCGAATAGCTTCACCATGCCATTGAGCGATCGCATCAAACAAGTGTTTTTTGCCAATCCAGCACCAAGGGCAAGCAAAATCATGGAAAATATCAATCAACATAGGGGTAATTGGTAATGGGGAAGTCAAAAGTCAAAAGTTAGAAGTCAAAATTAACTGATAGCCGATTGCTGGTCACTGAGTTACTGTAATAGTTGCGCGAACCTCTGAAGGCATCGCGTATTCTTTCTGTTTGCTTGAAGCTAAATTTTCTTGAGTCAAAAAGCTTTGGGCAATTTCAAATTCTCGGATTAATGACGAACGATCTTTTTTAACAATGAGTTCTGCTAAACGTCTGTAGGTTTGCGCTAGTCTCGCGATCGCTTCGCATCTTTCTTCTGTAGCTAGCATAATATCTACGCATAAAGCTGGATTTTGTGTGAATAAGCGATTGACAATCTCAACCTCTTGACGATAACTGGGAGTTGACATTGACAAGCTTTGATCGAGATCGATGTTTTCTGCTGATAAGAATGCACCGCAACAAAATCGAGAAAAGTGTTGCGTTGCTTGGATCGTTACCATAATGCGATCGTGTTCTTCAGGTGTGCAGCTAATTAATTCGCCACCGCGATCGCTAATAAAATCTAATAACCACTGAAATGTTTCGTCGTTTCGCCCAGAACAAATAACGACTTTTTGTCCAGCAAACGATTTAATACTGGGACCAAACATCGGATGCAATCCCATCACGGCTCCGGCATGATTTGCCAGCATTACCTGTACGGGCTGAGCTTTGATACTTGTAATGTCAGCTAAAGCTGTAGTTGGCAACAGATACTTGGCTGCACGTTCGATAACAGCTACTGTCCGTTCGATGGGAACGCTAACTATAACAAATTCTGCCTCACCAAGCAGTTGACTGGCTCGATCCCAGTCTTGGTTACCCAAAGTACTAACTTGATGTCCGGCTGTAGACAGGTGTTGAGTAAAAAACTTACCCATTCTACCCCGTCCACCAATAATCGTTATTTTTCGAGGTCTATTAAAATTTGTCATTAGTCATTGGTCATTTGTTATTGATTGACTGTTAACTGATAACTTTGTAGAGACGTTACATGTAACGTCTCTACACTGATAACTGACTTCATGTCACAGCAAATATTTGTGCGAGTGCGATCGAAATAGGTAAAAGACACAGAACGAATAAGCCATAAGACAAACTGGCGAAACCAGTGGCAATCGTTGCATCGAGAATGACGAGCGATAGTATGCCCGATCGCACGGCGTTACGAATCTGTTCTGGGGTAGGTTGGCGTACAGCTTGGATAACGGGTGGCAGTAAGTAGCCTGTAAATAGAGCGATCGCGGGTAATGCTTGGAGAATGTGATAATTGGGCAGCAGATCTAATCCGAATAGTGCGGTAATGACTGTAATAATTAGTAAAAGTGCGATCGTCGGAGTATTACCTTTAGCTCCATGCACTTCACCCTGGCTGAGGCTAGTAATTGCCGCAATGTAAGTAATAGGAATAAGTGCTAAAAACCAATATTCACCAAATATTGCAGGCACGGCACTCATACCGAGGAGGAGATTGCCACCACGACACATCCCCATATTCAGCGCCCCTACTAGAGCCTGATGCTTGCCTAAACTGTCATACACGACTGCCCCAACTGCAATGCAAATAGCCAAAATTGCACTTAGAAAAGAGACTTGAGCAGCCGCGACTATACCAACAAGTAACAGTATGCTAGCTAGTGTAGCCGCGCTCTGACGCGATGCTCTCCCACTAGGGATAGGTCTTTCGGGTCGCTCTTTAGCATCTAGTTCGGCATCAAAAACATCATTAAACACGACTCCGCCACCATACAAACCCGTTGTCGCTAATAGCAACCATCCGAGTGCCTCCAATTCTAGAGTTCCAGCTTGAATCACCATAAAGCCAGAAATCGCAAATCCAGCCAGAATATCTGCCCAAGCAGTGACAATATTAGCCGGACGCATCAACTGAAGATATGCCCAAAAGCGATATGAGTTTAGAGTTGCAGCATTCATTGGAAGAGGAGTAAGGGGTAAAGGGTAAGTTGAGTCGTGGGGTGCGTTATCATAACGCACCCTACTCGATCAAAATGCATTCTCTGCTCGATCTCACAGTTGGTTCTTGTCCGCGCAGCACTGAGTTACCGTTAAACATGTGTCGCTGATCGATCGCATCTGAAGCCAGCCAGTCTGTTTCTTGTATTTGTCCGCTTTGGCTATATGCAGCTAGGGCATTTTCGTAGCAAACTGCTCGAACGTAAGTCTCTGGAATTCCCCGTTCTCGCATCAGTTGGGCAGTTTTAGGTACGGCAAGCGGATCGCTAATGCCCCAGTCAGCACTGCTATCGACAATAATGCGATCGCGACCGTATTGTTTGACAATTTCTACCATACGTGCGTTTCCCATTTTGGTTTGCGGATAAATGGTAAAAGCTGCCCAGAATCCCCGATCTAAGACTTCCCGTACTGTCTCTTCGTTGTTATGGTCGATAATTACCCGTGCTGGATCTAAGCCATGCTCGACGCAAGCATCCATACTGCGGCTCGTTCCTGCTTTTTTGTTGCGATGGGGCGTATGAATTAACACCAGCATATTTAGTTCTTTCGCTAGTTCTAATTGCAGGCGAAAGTATTTGTCTTCGGCTGGGGTTTGGTCGTCATAACCAATTTCGCCAATTGCTACCACACCTTCTTTACAAACATATAGTGGTAACAACTCCATCACTGCCTCGGCTAGAGCTTCGTTATTAGCCTCTTTCGGATTGATGCCGATCGTGCAGTAATGTTGAATGCCAAACTGACTCGCTCGAAACCTTTCCCACCCTACCAAACTATTAAAATAATCCTGAAACGTGCCAACGTGGGTGCGAGGTTGTCCCAACCAAAAGGCAGGTTCAATCGTCGCCACAATCCCTGACTCCCGCATAATTATGTAATCGTATGTAGTGCGAGCGGTCATGTGGATGTGAGGATCGATATAGAATTCGGAATTCGGAATTTGGAATTCGGAATTATTCATGCTTTATACTCTTCTGGCTAAGGGGCGATCGCGATTTATGATTTTGGTAGTTGGTAGTTGGTAGTTGGTAGTTGGCAATGACTAATAGTTGAGTTACCCATTACCCATTTTCACTAATTCCCACAATTCGGGAGATACCGAGCGGTTAGCGGCTTGGCGTTCGCTGGCATAATCGACTAACATCTTGGCTAGTTCTGGATTAGCACGACGATCGAGTCCTTGAATTAAATGCAGTGGACTACCAACAAATAATGCTTTCAATATCATTTGATTCCAAGCATGATTGTCAAAATACTCGGCTGGATATGGGTTTTGTAGGGCTACAGCATTAAATACATCAGTCATGTTGCTGCGTACTCCCTCAGCCGCCCGCGCTTTCAATTGCTCTGGGTAAGATAGCAGGGGTAGAGCTTGGTAGAGTGCGACTAACTCCCCTATATCAGCAGCAGTAAAGACTTGCTCTAACGTTTGCAAGTATTGTGACTCGTCATCCTGTGGTAAAGCTAGGACTAGAAGTATTCGAGCAGCTCGATCGACACTCCAATCGATCGGAAACCAACCTTTACGGGCGATCGCGGCTGCTTGCAAGTCAGAGGGCGTTAATTGCAAGCTTTTTTTGCCCGTATAGCGCGGCGTAGCACTAAAAGCTGTAAAAAATACTTTTACAGCCGCTCCTTGAGCAATTTGCGATCGCTTTTCCTCCAACCAATTCAACCCTGCGCGATCGACATTCCGCTCCAACCAACTATGAATTAAATCGGTGATGCTAACTTGTGTTGTAGTCATTGGTAGTTGGTAATTGGTCATTGGTCATTGGCGATCGGGATTTGTAGGGGCGGGTTCACCAACAATCTCTACTCTCATTGGAAGATCTCGTCAAACCCGCCCTAACACCGCGACAATACGATTGTTCAGATGAATTTGATATTAATTAGTAATTGTTAATGGCTGATAATTGCCATTAACAATTACCCATCACCCATTACCCATTACCTTTTTCAACTTAACAGCAGCAACGCCAGCACCTAAAACAGCTACACCCAAAAATGCAGAAGGTTCAGGAACTTCAGCAGATGATGAGGAGCTATCCACAACATCTAACACTTGGACGCGACCCTGGAAAAAGTCGCCAACATAGAGCTTGCCATCTTTTAAATCCGAACCCGCCGTCCAGTTAAACTTACCTGGTTCGAGATCTAGAGGATCGCCATAAGGAGAGGGTGCGCCTAACGATAAAGGTGGTACGACATTACCATTTGCATCGCGGGCAGGTTCGCCAAATGCACTTAGAAAGTTACCATTTTTATCGAATACCTGAACGCGACTATTGATAGAATCCGTCACGTAGAGATTATCTTTCTCGTCCACTTCAACATCGATTGGCTGATTGAATTCTCCCTCTCCAGTGCCTTCTTTGCCAAAAGTAAGTAGCGCGTCACCTTCTGGGCTAACGACTTGAATGCGGTTGTTGAACTGATCGGTCACAACTAAATTTCCATCAGACCTGACTGCTATGCCTGACGGTCCTTGAAATTGTCCAGGTGTAGTTCCACTGCTGCCAATAGAACCAGTAACCTCGCCACTTGATGGATTAAATTTCAAGATGCGATCGCTACTATAATCACCCACGTATCCATTGCCTTTATTATCGAATACAATGCCCGATGGTCCAAAGAAAGGTCTGCCTTCAATGAGTCCGCTAAATTGACCTTGAGCAATGGAATTGACATAGTTGCCTTGCGGATCGAAGACGTTAATCCGGTTGTTGTTAACATCACCCGCATACAAATTCCCAGTATTTGGTTCAAAGGCGATCGCTGATTGTCCGTCAGATTGCCCAGGTCCGCTACCCGTACCGCCAATACCTTGAAGATAATTACCTTGGGAATCGAAAACTTGGATTTGATCGGTTACGTCATTAGCCACGAAAACATTTCCTGTTTCTTCCTGTACTGCTACGCCTTGGGGAATGGCAAGCGTACCTGGAGTGAATGGAGTTTCTCCTGCGGCAAAGTTAGCTGGTCTACCGATATCACCCTCATATTCTAAGGTAATGGAAGCGTTAGCTTGGGTTGTGGTGGCGACGACACATCCAGCAGTAGCGATCGCGATCGAGAAATTTCTGAATAAACTCATTTGTCTGTCTCCTCTTGGTATGGTTACGCGATCTAAATCGAGGACTGAGATAAGGTTTGTTCTGGCTGTGGCGCGTTCGCTTCTCGATCTTGTTGCTGTTTGCGTCTGAACCAAGTACCACCACCCATAACTCCAAACAAGAGTAAGCCCAAAATAGATGAAGGTTCGGGAACGGCTGCCGCAGACCCGACACCATCAACTCGTACGAGTTCCCCCGTACCTGGTCCAACACCGTTGTTGACGATGTAAATTTCACCATCAGGACCAATATTCAGACCCGCAGCCGAGGCAAGTCCTTCACCCGCAGCTACAAGAGTCGTGCGCGTACCGTCAGGAGCAAGTTTGATTAGAGAGCCTGGTAGGTCTTGTAAACTCTGACCACCTCCTTTCCACTGGGCTTCGTCGGCAAATTGCAACACCAGTAAATTACCGTCTTTATCAAATTTGATATCGGTAATTTGCGTAAAACCTTCAGCAAAAACCTCTGGCTCACCGTTCTCTCCAATCCGCCAGACTTTTGCTTTACCTTCGGGATAAGGGAAACCTGTGAGTTCGCCAGCATATACGGCTCCATCGGGACCGATATCTACACCTGTGACTACCGATTGAATATCTACCTGGCTTGGTATTTGCCCTGCTGGTGGTCCAGATGCCTCTTGCTCGGCTGGTACGCCAGGAACTGCATCTTGTCCTTGCTGTCCGGCAGGGGGTTGCTCTTGCCCCGCACCAGGAATAGATACGTTTGGGGGAAATTCTGGATTTTCTACGGTTTGTCCAGGAATTTTTGTTGCTTTAGTCTCGCCAGTATCGAGATTCACATTCCAGACAACGTTAGCGCCCCCATCACCGATATAAGCAGTATTGTCTTTGATTACGAAATCATAAGGATTGCTAATTACATCTCCACCATCGGGATTGGTTTGCAGTTCGGCTTTCGACAAGTCAGCAATTTCTGTAAGATTACCTGTATTCAAGTCGGCTTCATACAGTTTCCCCAAAGTGGTAGTACCTAACACTTGGTCGGGTGCAACTGGAGGTGCAGCTTGCTGTTGCTGAGGTGGAAACTGGACGTTAGTAGAAAGAGCATTTAATTCTGCATCTCTGTTGGCTGGATTACCAGCAAAACCAGTCAGTAGATAAGCATTACCGCTAGAATCAAAATTGAGTTCTTGCGGACCAGCACCTTGCTCTTTAGTTTGTTGTAAAGCTAGAGATTCAGTCCCGTCGATAACGCGACTTTGCGTTCCGTCTGGCGTAACTTTTGTGACCGAACCAGTGTTACCAGAACATATCAGCTCAAATTGGGTACTAGGAGACGGTTGACAAACGCCATCACCTCCTAATCCTGTCTCGCCTATGTAAGCATTACCTTCAGAATCAAAACTAAGACCCCGTGCATTGTTGAGTCCATCAGCGAGTGTTGTTAATGACGCAGCTCTAGCGGCTTGCGGTCCAAAAACAAGGGCAATAGAAACAGTTATAAGTGCAATCGTAAGTTGTTTGAGCTTCATACTTTTGGCAACCAACTAATAAATGAAGTGAAAAATTTTAATGCCCCTGATGAAGACACCGAATCCCTTTTCCTCAATTTAAAAACAAAACGCGATCGCGCTTTCTCGTATTCTTCTAAGCAGAAGGTAAAAGATAGCTCATCCCTCTGGCAAAGGTGTCAAAATTACCAGCTTTAGCTTCTAGAAAACGCTTAATATTCATACTTTCAGCACCAAAGTCCTCTAGTTTTAATTTACCGTGACGCGGAGCTTTGCCGACTTCCCAGAAACTGATACGATGTTGGATGCACCCACGGGCTTCTGAGTTACCAAAGGCATAGGAACAAGGAATCAGAATTACAGGACTGCGCTGAATAAAATTGTATTCAGGATAAAAATAATCCTGTTCTACAAGGTAGTAATTCTTGAGATCGTGGGTGCGAAATGTAACTTTTACTTTCTGGTTATATTCATCTAAGAATTCACCAGATTCGCTACTGATTTCGCCATCCGCTCGGAGTAGATGCGCCCATTCATCTAAATTTCGTAGATCTCGCAAGTAGGCGATCGCAGTATCAAGTGGCGCGTCAATGTAAATCGTATCAGTATCAATTCTGTAACGTCCTTGAGCTGCTTCTGTCTCACCAGCATTGCGTTCTAAAATTGCCTTGAGCGAGCGACATTCAGATGTATGAACTGTATGAATTCCCTCCATAATCATTGGAGTTCGGCGCGCTGGATCGACAAAACTCAACCAGTGAAAATAAACTCCTTTCTCATCTGTTCCTGGCTCTACATATTCGGGGGGAAATAATAGAACAGGATACACTTGAAAGTATTTTTGGTACTCAAAGCCACAGTGCCATTCTATACCGAAAAAAAGCGGATTTTCGATCTTTCTAACGTGGTAGAAAAGATCTCGTTGATAGCCAGAAGCAGTTCCTCGCCAGGTATTTTCGTCAATCTGTTCGATCATTCGGCTGAAAAGAGTCCATTCATCCAGATTCTTTAAACTACAAAGATAGTCAAAAGCTGTTTCTGGTGAAGTCGCAATATAAGCTGACGTAGCAAACGTATTTTTTTCCATCCGAAATTGGTAGTAGGTAATAGGTAATTGCTAGTTTGTGATTGTTAGTTGTTGGTTGACAGTCAACTATTTACTGATAACTGTTAACTGATAACTGTCAACTGATTCACGCCGCGATCGCAAGTTTTCTTGCTTTTAATATCCGTTCTTCTGCAAGACGCTTAGAAGCATCTTGAGTTGTAATATTTTCTGCTTTTGACTTGGCGAAGATTTCTAGTAAAGTATCGTAGATACTATGAATTTGTTTTAAGTAAATTGCCTCATCTGAAAATGTAAGTTCGTGGTAAACATTAATTAAGCCGCCAGAGTTAATTACATAATCGGGGCAGTAAAGAATTCCTTTTGATTTCAGCATCGCACTGTGAATGTTCTCATCTTGCAGTTGATTATTAGCACAGCCTGCAATAATAGAAGCTTGGATTAAGGGAATTGTCTCGCTATTAAGAATTGCTCCCATTGCACAGGGAGCAAAAATATCAACGTCGAGTGAATATACGTCTTCAGGTTCTACAACTGTCGCCCCATAGAGTTGCTTAACTTCCTCTGCCCTTTCAGAATTAATATCTGTGACAAAAAGTTTTACCCCACGTCGATGTAAATAGTCACAGAGTTTTCCGCCAACATTTCCTAATCCTTGAACGGCAACTCGCAGTCCGTTCAAATCTTGTTCGTTGAACTGAAAGAAAACAGCAGCTTGAATTCCTAAAAACACTCCTAAAGCTGTTGCTGGAGCTGGACCACCAGCTTTTCCCGTTAACCCGACAACATATCTAGTTTCGCGCCGCATCTCCTGCACGTCTTCAGGACAAATATTCACATCTTGACCTGTAATAAATCGTCCTTGAAGACTATCGACAAAACGCCCATATGCCCTGAGCATTTTGTCTGTCTTCTGGTCGGGATTGGCAATAATTACTGCCTTGCCACCACCTACTGGAATATTGGCACAAGCAGCCTTATAGGTCATACCACGACTCAGACGCAGAACATCTCGTAAAGCATCTTCTTCACTAGCATAAGGAAATAGCCGAGTTGCGCCCATCGCTCGTCCCAAACTCGTATCGTGGAGAGCAATTATGGCTTTAAAATTCAGTTCTTTATCTTGAAAAAATAGGACTTGCTCGTGTCCCATTTCTTTAACGGTCTCAAACAACTTCACGCATCTATCCTCAAATTAGGGGCTGGGGACAATTCAAGTCGCAAGTCGCAAGTCGCAAGTCGCAAGTCGCAATTAACTAGCCACTAGCCACTCACTATTCACTATTCGCTAATCATGGGGAATGAAACTTGTTCTTTAGCAGTTGACTTAACCCCTTGCGCTTGCAGGCTCTTGTTACGTCCGCCGGAAGGTGCGAGTCGCGAAGGATCGATAATGACATCGACGACAAAAGGAAGAGGAGAATCGATCGCGCATTGTAATGCTGCTTCAAGCTCAGACTCTTTTTCGATGCGAATGCCATCAGCTCTCATCCCGCGAGCGATCGCCACAAAATCGACTTGGGGAATCGTTGCATCTGCACCTTGCAGTTTCAACATCTTCATTCCCTGTTCGCACATGTTGTACCGTCCGTCATTCAACACGATCCAGATGGCAGGAATTTGATACTTGACGGCAGTGTTCAACTCGTTATTCATCAGCATCGAACCGTCTCCGGTGATGACAACGGCTTTACTCTTACGTCCCAAGGCTAGACCAATAACACCTGCTACCATATGTCCCATCGAACCAACTCCAGTGCTGACTCGATAGCGATTTGCTTTGTCAATTCGCAACATGTGCGTTGCCCAAGTAAACGAATTCCCAGACTCAGCCGCGATCGCCGCATTGCTACCTTCAACCATCACCTTTTGAATTGCTGCCATCAAGACTTCAGGTCTGATTAAATCGCTAGTTGCAGCGGTAATTGTTTCTGGTTCGGGGTGGGGTAGCGTTCTATTTGCACGACTTTTCAGAGTTGCAAAGCTTTGCGTCTTGTCTAAGTACTTGAGCAGCGATCGCAAAAATGCACCGATATCGGCTTGAACTGGTACTGTTTCAGCTGCTGGATAAGCAACTCCTGGAACTACTGGATCGATGTCTACATGAATAAATCCTCTCGCAGGAACCATTGTCGGATTCCAAAATGAGGTGGGTTCTCCTAATCGCGTTCCCAGTACTAAAGTTCGCAACGGTGGAGATTCTTGCATGTACTTCAGAACTGAGGTATGACCACCTAAACCTGTAACGCCAACGAACTGCGGATGCTCTTCGGGAAAGATCCCTTTACCACGGGGAGAACACATCACTGCGGCTCCGGTACGTTCGGCTAGCTGATAAATTTCTTCAGCAGCATTTCTCGCGCCAAAACCCACCCAGATCGCAAAAGGTGCTTCGGTTAAAAGTTGCACGCAATGGGCGATCGTTTCCTCACTGGGGGTTGTGAGAGCGTGGGAAAGGTCTAACTGAGGCAGTGGTATGCTCAGACTGCTAGTTTGTACGCCTGTCGGAACACTCAAATGAGCGACAAAACCGCCAGATTGTGACAGTCCGAGGGCAAGTTGGCGGGAAATTTGCGGTAATTGCTCGGCACACTCAACTGTAATTGCGTAGTCGAACAGCACTCCTGGGGAAAAAATTCCCGCTTGTGGCATGGTGTAGGTGCTAGTTTCTTGTATTGCCCAGCGTCCGCGCTGTGCGGCAGAGGTACAAGCTGAGATTAATATAACTTTTGCACCTTCTCCCTGTCCTGCCAGCAATCCCGTTAGCGAGTTCGTTAGTCCTGGTCCGGCAGTGGTAAAGACAACAACGGGGCGATCGCTAGCGAAACACGCTTCTACAGCTGCAAAAGCCGCTCCTCCTTCGTGACGGCAGTGAATCACCTGGATGCTGCTATTAGACAAAGCACCCCAAATGGTTGCCATTGCACCTCCGGCAACTCCAAAGGCATGTTTGATACCTAAGTCCACTAGCATCTGCGCGATCGCATCTGCAACTGAGGGCAACACGAGCATCTGAGTACTAGTATTGTTATCTCCCGGCTTGGCTGCGGTGTTGCTGGAATTGCTGGAATTGTAATACTTATAGCTAGGATCGAGAGACGATGCTGATTTGGCGCTACCAGTGTCTGGATGGAACGTGGTTTCTGAGTCGATAGAAGGAGACGAGCGAATGTGGTTGTCGGTCATTGCTGTTTGGGTGATAGGATTTTCAGCACGTTCCGATCGCGATCGAATCGTCAGAACGTAGAAATTCAAACCTGGAAAGAAATATTAGAGCTGAAATTTGTTTCTAACTTCCGTTGAGTTGGGATTGCTAATCTAAATTGACTAGCAATTGCTAATTTGCAGTCAGTTGCGTGTAGATGACTTCCAAATTCAACGCCAAAAAATCAGCCACTTTTAAGAGTTATGGTTTAGCTAATTGTCAGTACTGCGATCGCCGATAGAATCAAAACTATAAAGTGAATTGGCGAGGTACTAACCGAAAAGCTTACATAACGCGGCATAGTGGTTCCAATGAGTAATTTTTTGATGCACTTGCCATTTCTTTTGATTTAGCTTAGATTTAGCTCGCGGCAACGCGACAGCGGTGTTCGTTTCTCCAAGCTTGAGGACTCGTACCGTAGAATTGACGAAAGTAACGACTGAAATGGCACACATCTTGATAACCAATGGTTTCAGCAATTTTTCCGATAGTATGCTCGGTTTTTTGCAGCAAGCAAATTGCTTGTGCCATCCGGCGTTCTACCAACCAGCGATGAACGCTCTTACCAGTTTGCTGTCTGACTAGATTAGTTAAATAAGCGGGAGAATAACCCACAGCTTGTGCTATGTCACACAGAGTAATTGGTTGCCAGTAATTCTCTTCAATGAAGCGAAACACAGCTGCCATTTGAGAAGTTGCCGGAAAGATTGAGTGTAAAGCTGTGGAGTTTAAAGTTTCAGCGATCGCTGCTTTTGAGAGTGTCTGCCGATCGTTAGATGTATACCATTTCTGAATAGTCTCTCTCTTTTCCAGTTGAACGTTAATTGCTCTGAGTAATTCCTTTAAAGTACAAGGTTTAGTTAGATAATCATCTGCTCCTAATTCCATACCTTTACGGATGTCATCTCGCGTTGTTCTACTAGTAACAAAGATGAACGGAATAACTGCTGTGGCAGGGTTTTTGCGGATGGCAGTCAGAACGCCAAACCCATCATATTCAGCTATTCTAGCAATGCCACAAACGATTAGCTCGGGTAATTGTCTTTGAACTTGTTGTATACCAATCGCACCATTTTCAGCACCAATGGCATGAAAACCTTTAGCCTCCAAACACTCTAAAAATAAATTGCGAGTTTGGACGCTCTCTTCTATTACCAGAATCTTTTTCACTATATCCTCTGCCATGAAAACATCATTAACATGGGAAGGATTTATCTGAATGACACAGATTTGTCAAAAGCATTTTGCAACACCCTTGTCCTTCCATTGAATGCAAGAGTCGTTAAATGCGATCGGTAAAAACCTATCTAATTACAGTTTCAGAGCAGAGTAGCGTAGATAATACATATGTCCAATCCAATTTAGCAGACAAGCGTTTACTGTATTAAGTGTTACTCTAGAAAATACGTATTAAGCAACGGACTTAACACGTAAATACTTGAGAAAGCTGAACAAGTCACTAATCAAGAGCTTAACAGAGATTTTGTCTACCGGCGAAAGCCACTATGTGTAGTTTATGTCTGATTTATGTCTAACTTGTTTTTTTTTGATTTAGCCAGCAAATATTCATAAGTAATTACTATCAAAATGAAAATTCTTGTGTTTAATTAGAAAGTTGTTGTGCTGTATACGCAAATAATATAAACGCATATGCTCATGCTCGCTCTTATGTAAATTAGTGCGATCGAACACACCTTTAAAAACCTACAATCTCATGCTTTTGACAGACGCGGGAGTAAGAATACAGTAGCTATTGTGTTATTTGTCGTTGATTTGCGTGTAATCTTATTTGAAGTCTCAGTCAGAGTTCGAGTAGTAGAAAATCATTTCTAGAAGGCTCGATCGCGTTTACTGTATTAAAAGTCACTCAGATTCAGCCCAGAAAAACCTAAGATTCAACTCTTCACATCACGATAAAAACTAAGTGATGAAGATAAGTTAGGTAGAAAAAACATTAAGTAGTTTAATAAAAAATTAATTTCAGCAGCGCTATTGATTTAACACTGCCGTCGATCGCATTTGAAACGATCGCCAAATCTAACTTCTACGACTTAATTGCTGGAACTGCAATCGCCAAGTAATTGTAGCAAAAATAGTCAGACTCAAAACGGCTATTCGAGAGCTAGAGCTGGTATTTGTACTTTTGAGCGTAACGTACGTGTAGTCATACCTGCTCACATCTAATGTGTCGGCTGGGGTAACTATATCATTTGTAGATACAGCAGGTAATAAAGATAGTTGATCTCCCGTCCCTTGATTGGCTGGGGTTGATTCACCTCCATCCCAGGGCCACATGCGATCGCTCAAATTTTCCCCGTAATGACCACCTTGAGCGGGATAATATTGACTACCAGCATGACCGCTTTGCTGCCATTCCGCCCAGAGTCGATCCACATTAGCATGGATTAACCAAAATACCGGATCGTAGATCGAACTCGCAAGAGAAGCCATTGTACCTAGGGGTTCGGGACGACCTACACTAGGGTCGAAATTAGCTCCACCCACAAAGCTATGAAAATAATTATGCATGAATACTCCAGTCGTTGATTGACCAGAGGGATTTAATTGAATGAACCCTTCGATCGCTTGGCGAAAAGTATCGTAGTCGTTTGCAGCCAGAATGCGATCGACATCTGCTTGAGGCACTGGGTAACTGTTGGTTGGCGGAAGTTGCATGAAGCGCAGTAGCACTTCACCCATCGGTTGTCCATCTGGTGTAATGTGCAATTCTGGGTACAAATTCCAGCCATTGGCGGCGCTAAAAGTACCGGGAACTGCACCACCCGAAAAATCGCCTGCATCTGGAATTGAGATTGTGACTCCTTCCCCATTGCCACCCGCAAAGTCATCTGAGAAAATTGCTGCTAACGCTTGGGGGTTCGTCCAGTCCCAATAAGGAAGCGTGACGTTAGGATCGACCGATCGCAAAGCTGTTTCAAATCGCCAGATAAATTCGCGATGCCAAGGTAATAATATCGAGCTTTCGTGAGCGCCATCGTGTCCGGCTGCTGGACCTTTAGCATCTTTTGACATTAGCCCCATTGCCGCTACGTGTTGGGCGACAAACTCGTCGTAAATGCTAATTTGATGCTCGGGTAAAGTGGTATTTTTTAGGGTTTTAATTGCCTGGATGAAGGCTGTTTTCTCTGTAGAAGTGAGGTCAATAATATTTTTTCTGACGGCTAAGTTGTCGTCAGCACTGACAGAACTTCCCGATCCGATCGAAATAGCAATTAAACTCACAGCCAATAAGAACGCGATCGCGCGGCGAAACATCTTCATAATCTTATTTTTTCTTCTCTTGCATTGCCCATCTGCTGAGGCAGTCACTAGAAAAACTAAGTTAGAAGAAGTAAAACAGCAAAACAATAGATAATTTTTTGAAGTCCTGTCGATTCTTTTGTAATTACGTCGATAATCAAAGAGATAGGAATTGTAGGGTCAATCTTCACCACTCGTCTCTGACTCCAACGGATATTTGAGCTGGGGCAGTCTAGCACAAGCGATAAGAGTAAGGTGGGCAATGCCCCACCCTACTAAAATGAAAATTCAATTAATTTTTATTAAAATTGCCGCTTTTTTTAGAAAACAGTAAAATAGAATACAGAAACAAAATCGTTCATCTCTGCAATTTTTTAAATTCTGTCTTCTGGCAGATGTGATGTGGAGACGGAAGTAGGGAGCCATCCCGAAGGAACGCGCCTCATTCTAGTCAAACTACTAAAAAAATTTGACCTAAAAAATTTGACCTATAGAGGCGAAGCCATGAAACTCTCATATCGCGGTGTCAGTTACGATCGCAATTCATCCCAAATAGAAACTATGACAGGCGCAGCTGGCGGAACGTATCGCGGTGCAACCTGGAACCATCAATATCTCAGACATATTCCCGTACCGCAGCCCAAAGTTGACTTGAAGTATCGCGGCGTTGCTTATTCCACTGGCGATCCAATCGATGTAGAAGTTGTGCGGTTGCGGCGAGAATACACGCAAGTCAACGGAGCAACTGCGAATACGACAGCGATCGCTACTAAACAAAAGCCAGCTAAGAGCGATCGCCAGCTGGTGTTGAAAGAACTACACAGCACCCATCTAGATCACTTGCGTCGTAACTTAGAACGACGGCTGCAAATCGCTAGAGAAAAAGGCGACAACCACCTGATTCAATTACTCGAAGCTGAATCGAGACAGCTAGCATAAGGTCATTAGTTACTAGTCATTTGTCATTTGTTGTTGCTAATGACAAATGACAATATCATTTATCGGCACGGAATAAGAGAAAGCCAGCCGTGGCAAAACCAAACATATTGGGTAGCCATGCTGCCAACCACGGGGAGAGAACGCCAGATAAACCCAAAGCATCACACATAAAGAGCAACATATAGTAACTGAAAATAATGATGACGCTAATTCCAAAACTGGTTGCTCGACCTTTACCTTTAGGATTAGTCCCTAGAGTTGCACCTACTAAGCCAAAGATGGTGCAAATAAATGGAAAAGCAATTTTTTCTTGAATCCGCAAGCTATAACGGCGGATTTTTTGTTCGTTACCACTCATCATCGCGACTTGCAATTGTTCGCTGACTTGAGCAATATTCATTTCATCTGAGTCGCGGGTGTTGGCAGCAACATCTAAGGGGGTGCGCGGTAGTTGTAACTGTTGATGCTCAAACCGGACAATATTGCGATAGGAACTGTCAGGTGCAACTAGATAGATCGTGCCATTATAAAAATCCCACTTATTCTGTTTGGGGTTCCACTCGGCTGAATCTGACACCACAATTTGGTTGAGATCGCCACGGGAGCGATCGATGATTGTCAAACCCCTCATCCGTTGCCCGTCAAAGGCATCAGCATAGAATAGGCGAGTTAATCGCTTCACTTCTCTGCCATCTGCTAGCTCGATTTCCTGATATTCTGGATAGTAAATGTTTTGTTCTTGAAACTGGGGTTTTTCTTCCTTCAGCGCGCGACTCAGAGTCGTTGTAGCCCGATAGTTAGCAGCTGGGACGACTTGCTCGTTAAATAAAAAAGTCAACCCCATAACACAAGCACTCAGTACCAATGCGGGCAGTACCAGCCGATAAATGCTGACTCCACAACTACGTAGAGCCGTTAGTTCGCTATCGCTAGACAACCGACTGTAAGTCATTAAAGCTGCTAGGAGAGTCGACATAGGAAAAGCCAGCACGACAAAAGACGGTAGCTTTAAGAGAAATACGTCAAACGCGATCGAGATCGGGAGTCCCGATTCCACCACCCTCCGCACCAGCTCAAACACTGTACCAACTGCTACTAAAACTGAAGAGAAAGCTCCTACGCCAAATAAAAACGGTGGAATTAACTCAGCCGCAATGTAGCGATCCATCAGTGCTGGCTTGGGAACCAGCAATTGAAAGGCTTTGAAGCGTTTGTGTTTGGCAAATGTCATTTGGAATGGAAAGGTTGGTTGGCGGTTGATGGTTGACGGTTGTTGGTAAGTAGATAATGGCGATGAGAGCTAAACTCTTTTCTAGTCATCAGCCACTAGTCACTCTTTACAACTGAAAATTTTGACCGAGATAGTATTTCCGTACTAAGGGGTTATGATAGAGTTCGTCCGCACTACCAGCAGCTAAAATTTCTCCCTCTCGCATGATATAGGCGCGATCGGTAATGGCTAGAGTTTCGCGGACGTTATGATCTGTGACTAGGATACCAATTTGGCGATCGCGTAGCTTTTGTACCATACCTTGAATTTCTGCGACTGCGATCGGGTCAACTCCAGCAAATGGCTCGTCCAAGAATAAAAACTTCGGTCCTTCTGCTCCTGATGCTAAGGCTCTAGCTAATTCAGTTCTGCGCCTTTCTCCCCCAGAAACGCTGATTCCTTTCGTATGTGCGACTTTTTCTAATCGGAATTCTCGCAGAAGAGTGTGGAGTCGAGTTTGCCATTCCCGACGCGGTACTTGAGTTTGCTCCAGTACCAAAAGAAGATTATCTTGTACGCTTAAGTGACGAAATATACTGGGTTCCTGAGCTAAATAACCGATCCCTAATCGCGCTCTTTTGTGCATGGGTAAGCTGGTAATGTCTCGGTCATCCAACCAAACTACGCCGCGATCGGGTTTTTCTATCCCTGTAGCAATATAAAAAGTCGTTGTTTTTCCCGCACCATTGGGTCCGAGCAATCCAACAACTTCACCCTGCGAGACAGAAATATCAACGCGATTGACAACGGTGCGCTGCTTATAGGACTTGTAGATATTCTCTAGAGCAAATCTCATGGAGAGGAGGAGTGAGTAGGGAGCAGTTAAAAGTCAAAAGTTAAAAGTTAAAAGTCAGAACTAATTGACAACTTTGTAGAGACGTTACATGTAACGTCTCTACACTGATAACTGATAACTGACAACATATCATTTCGGAGCAGTTGGGTTGCTGGTGGTGGGTTTGGAGTTAAAGCGGGGAGTTGCTGGCGCTGGAGGTTTTGATGTAGGTGGTTTGGGTTTAAAATTGGGAGTAGCTGGGGCTGGAGCGGCAGTTTGAGGATTGGTGTCGTTCACAACATAAGTAGATCTCACTTGTTGATTTGCCTTGGGTGTGGCAATAAAGCGACCTCGATCGATTAAATAGGTGATACTCTCTCCTTTAAGACTGTTACCCTGCTGCAACACATTAACGTTACCACTCAACACGATTTTGCGTTCTTTCTGATAGTATTGTGCTTGAGCTGCCGTAGCTTGAATTTGGCGAGCTGGATAAAATATTTGTACGTTACCGCGAGCTGTAAAGATGCCACTTTTGGAGTCAGCTTCCTGAATGTCAGAGTTAATTGTCAGAGATTGACTAGCATCCTGTGACGGTGGCGGAGTTTGGCTTTTGGCAATTGATGGGGGGAAAATGGAAGCGATCGCTAGCGTCGCTGGTACGATCCAGCGCCAGCAAAAAGGAGGACGGCAAAAAGCAGGTACAGAAGGCATCATTAGTAGTGTGGGTAACACGGAGTTAAGCAGTGCATCACAGATGGTATCGCCCATCTGAATTTGCTGTATGTAGTGTAACAACCTCGGCACGTGGAAGCTGAACTAGTAGCAAATGACAGCACGAAATTGGGAATGTGTCAATCTCGACGCACTCAACCAGCTGAAGGTTTCGCCACTCAAATATAACTGGTGGTTGGTAGTTGGTAATTGGTAGTTGTTGGTAGTTTTTTCTCCTCAGCTCCCTCTACCCCTCTGCTCCCTGCTCCCTTTCTTCCCTGACAACTGATAACTGATAACTGACAACTGAATTTATGGAAACAGTAGAGAGAAATATTGCGGCGCATCTAGAACCCGAGCAAATGCTTGCAGGTGGAACTGACCCAGCATTTTTTGACTGCCAAGAAGTATGGTATCCCGTCCATTACGTGCAAGATTTGGATAAATCTAAGCCCACACCATTTACTCTATTGGGACAAGATATTGCGATCTGGTGGGAGCAGCAAGCTGAGTGCTGGCGCGTGTTTGAGGACAAATGCCCTCATCGCCTCGCGCCTCTGTCGCAAGGGAGAATAGCTGAGGATGGGTTGTTAGAATGCCCTTACCACGGATGGGCGTTTGCTGGTGCGGGAGACTGTCAGCGCATTCCCCAACAGGTAGTAGGTCAAGCAGCAGTAACTTCTCCAAGAGCCTGCGTGCGATCGCTTCCTACAATAGTTAAGCAAGGGCTGCTGTTTGTCTATCCCGGCAAAGCTGAGAATGCCACCAAGACTAAAGTTCCTGTTATTGAACCCTTAGAGGAATCCTTAGAG
Organism: Chroococcidiopsis sp. [FACHB-1243]; assembly: GCF_014696895.1. NCBI lineage: Bacteria > Bacillati > Cyanobacteriota > Cyanophyceae > Chroococcidiopsidales > Chroococcidiopsidaceae > Chroococcidiopsis > Chroococcidiopsis sp. [FACHB-1243]. Next base: position 57,724 of record NZ_JACJQX010000018.1, read on the forward strand.
GGATGGGTTTGCATCGATACGTTTCGCGATTTACCCTACGATGCATTAACGCTAATGGAAAATGTCTTGGACGCTAGCCACGTTCCTTTTACCCATCACCGTTCCGTAGGGAATAGGGCGAATGCCAGTTCGGTAGAATTGGAGGTAGTCGAGTCTGGCAAGTACGGTTTTACAGGGGTGTGGCAGGAAGGACCCCGACGCGGAACTTTGGGACGGCAAGACACGACTTTTGTAGCTCCAGGGTTGATGTGGCACGACTTGACATCAAAGCAATTTGGGCGAACGCTCACTGCTGTTTATGCTACTCCAATTCGCAAGGGTGAGTGTCGGCTATTTGCCCGTTTTCCGTTTAAATTTGCTTCTAAATTGCCTGGTTGGATAATTAAGCTCACACCCCGCTGGTATTCTCATTTAGGGCAGAACTCTGTTTTGGAGGACGATCAAATTTTTCTGCATTACCAAGAGCGATATCTCGAAGCAGGTGGGGGGAGTGGTAATTTTACTAAAGCTTTTTATCTACCGACTCAGGCTGATGCTTTCGTGTTTGAGTTGCGTCAGTGGGTTAACCAGTACAATGCGAATCCATTTCCAGGGGAAACTTTGCCACCAGCGTTATCAGCGGCACAGTTGTTAGATCGCGATCGCTCTCACACTTCTAAATGTGCTAGTTGTAGAGCGGCACTAGTAAATCTTCAACGCCTGCGGTTAGGACTCGCGATTGTTGCAGCAGCGATCGCAATTATCAATCCACCTCTGACTCTGTTTCTAGGAGAAAATGCCGCTACAGGTTCGCTTCTGCTTACAGCAGTGGCTTTAATTCTAGGTGCGGTGTGGTTATGGTTGGGTAAGCTGGAAAAGCAATTTTACCAAGGTCGAGAAATTCCCCTGCGGAATTTACCTGAGAAAAAGCGATCGCGCATTAAATAACGTTAAAAAAGAAAGAGGCATTGCATTGCAACGCCTCTACTCCTTGTTTTTTACCTCTTGTAGCTGTTTTTCACTCCACACAACATAGGAAATTGCTCCCCCCATCGCTCCTACAATCAATAAAAAAGTCAGCATTGCGATCGCTCCTTTGGCAATTTACGCACTTTGAGCCAAAATTCATCCTTAATTCATCAATCTACAGTCTTACGTTCTAAATTTATCCACAGGATTAATGGCAATTAGTATAGAGATGAATCTATGCTTGGCTTGATGGTGGAATTTAAACTAGTGGCGATCGCTGGTTCTGTCTTAGCGGTACTCTAATACACAAGACTGTTTATCCGCACGCTCGATTGCTTGTGACTTCCACTCGCATTCACATATTAGTTGGCGATCGCAGATTGATTCTGTTGGTGTTTTACTGCGAGGAACAACAAGTATGGCAATTTCGCGTGTTGCGGGGAACAGGTGTTTTTGGCGAGGGAAAAATTTACTACACGGCTGAGGCAGCAGAAAAAGCAGCTAGGGAATGGATTGAAGCCGATAGTTAAATAGTGCGGTTTAATTCTCGCCACATCTGTTTCAACAAGTCAATAAATGCATAGGCAGTGGGAGTCAAGCCTGTGGCGATCGTTTATGGATAGGCTCCGTGAAAGTTCTAAGAATGCTATATGATGGAGCGAAACTTTATACTCTCAGTAATCTTTTTTCGTAAAACATTACAAATAATCGCTGCAATGCCAAATTTTGAACTTAAGTAACGAAAATTTCCAACTTTTTGTATTACATTGCTACTCACTATAAATATGTATTTTAAACTACAGAAAAATCTCAAGGAATGGGGTTTTCCTGGGGGTAAGTATGCGTTGGCAGAAGCGATTTTCTCTGTTTGGCTTGTTACTAGTAGTGAGTTTAACTGCGGTATTGCTATCTACAAACTTATTAGCGCCAAAACTAACTCTTGCTACAGAAGCCCTGCTACAACCTGCCCCAACTCAACCACTTGGTTACTACGACTATTTTGGAAAACTACTCACCCCGCAAGCAGCCCAGAAGCTCGTGCGCCAAAAGGGTCTAGACCCGAACGCTCCTGGTGCTTTTGAACGAATTGGCGCTGTCCAGATTACCCAGCAACTACTAACACGTGGCGAAAACATATTCTTCAACCGCAAGATTGGAGATACGTTCGGTTTGCAGCGAGTGTTTGGTTTTGGTACTGGTTTGTCACTGATTCAACCAGAAATCAACACAGCCATTCGTAACTTAGGCGGAAGACCAACTTCTAACCTCCGCATCACGTTAGAAAAAGACATCACTTTAGGTAGCCGTACTTTGGTTAAAGGTAGCAACATCGGTACGGGTTTTGAGGTCGAACCAGGAGCGAGTTTTTTATTAGGTCTGACACCCGAAGGCAACTTTACTTGTGCAGCATGTCATGTTGCTCTATCTCAAACGGGTCAACGTCTCAATGGAGTACCTAACGGCGATTTGGGCATCTCTCTATTAATTGCCTTAGCACCAAACACCGCCGCAGGCTTTGCCCGCCTAAATCTCAATCCCCTCGACCCTCAGTATCAAGGGAACGGCAAAACCATTATTGATAGCAATAACCAATTCGTTAAACTTCCCGACCCGCAAAAATTTGAAGCTGTCTTTGACGATGCCGTTCTAGATGTTCCCTTCGGCAACTTCGAGAGTTCCCCCGATCGCATCAACAACACCACCCAAATTCCTAATGTTTTCACATTTAAGAGCAATCCTTACCTAGCTGACGGACAGTTTGCTGTCGGTCCTTTTGCTGGATTGAGTGCAGTGAATAATGCCGTCCACTCCTCTGAAATCAACCTGCTAGCCGCAGCTCAGTTGAGTGCAGAAACAATCGGTATCGACCCAGAAGTTTATCTCGGTGTGGTGCTACAAAACGCTACTGACCCTAGCATTCGTCTACCCGATAATCCAATCAAACCCTCCGAGTGGTTGCGTCAAATTGCTCCCGATCTCTACCAAGCTGAATTGGAAGATCAAATTCCCGCGCCTGGTACGGGTAACTATCCGAATCTCAAACCGAGTTTGTTTACCTACAACGGTTTAATCTTTAGCCCTAATACCTACTCAGACGATCCGAATGAATCTGCTAGCGGATCTTTCTTATTTGCTAATAATGCAATGTCTACTTTCCAAAACAGTCTCGTACCACCTGCTAATCGTTCGCGCCAGAACTTAGAAGCACTCAATAGCGGCTCTGTGCGGCGGGGCGCTCGAATTTTTCAGCAAGCCAACTGTGCCACTTGCCACGTTCCACCGTTTTTCACCGACAACAAGATTCATCCTCTCCGTGAAATTGGTACAAACCCAGCACGAGCAAAATCTCGCTTAGACTTGAACGATCTGCTCGTACCACCAAAGCTTTATACTTTTAACAATTCCGTTCCCATTCCTACAAATGCAGAAGTTTTAGATGTACCAACGGAAGGAATTAGCGCCAACTCTACCACTCTCCCTAATGGTTTGCTACCCGATGGCGGCTACAAATCAACTCCTTTAAGAGGACTATATTTAAGTGCGCCTTACCTACATGATAGTGGGGTTGCTGTTAGAGAAAATAGTCTAAAGATCGCAAGAAATGGTAACTTTACTGTTATCGATCGCACGGGGTTAGGGTTAACTGGAACTCTTAGCATCGGTCAATTGGCTGATAGTGCAAGTAGTTTACGTGCTTTACTAGATCGTCAATTACGCAGTCAAGTTATTGCGGCTAATCAAGCTAATCCCGCTTTAGTACGCAGTAATTTAGATGGAACGGGACATGAATTTTATGTAGACAAAACTACAGGATTTACTCCAGCACAGCAAACCGATTTAATTAATTTCTTACTTGCATTGGATGACGATCCAGGTCATTTTTAGTCTTGCAAATGCAATCCAACTAGGGAAAAACAACTTTAGGATTAGGTGCATGACCTAAAAATAAATGTGCTGCCGATCGCAAGACAATTTCTGAATATAGAATCTTCTGAATGGTTAAACTCGGCGCGCGTTTCGCTGCGGCATTGTAAGCGGCGATTTCTCCTTCTAGGCTGAAATCACTTTCTGTCAGGTAGTGGTCGTAATCGTGCATTGCCAAGAAGATAAAGCCGTAGATCGGATTAGGGTAAATAGAGCTATCGTAGCTATCAGCAGAAACCCAGAGATGACCTCGTTCAATATCGGCAAACATCTGTTTAGGATTGTCATAGCGCATGTAGTCTGAAAATTGCAGATTCAGAGGCAGTTGTTGAAACTGACCCATCAGCCAATCGCACATCTGGGCGATCGCTTCATCTGAAATTTCAGCGGGGTTGCCTTCTAGGTAAAGTTTGGCAAGGGTTTCGACTTGAAACGTGGTTGTGTTTTTTTGAGCGGCTACCATATCGTTCTCTGCTTGTACTAGTGCTATTCACATCCTGATAATTTCTAGCAAGAATTTCTTTGAGATAGCTCATGTTTTAAAACACAACAATACCTAGTGCGTTTAAAGAAATGTTTTTATTTCGCGCAAAGACGCAAAGACGCAAAGAAGAGCGCAAAAGGTAGTTTATCTCTTATAGCAGCTTAATCCCTCTTCTGTCACTTTTGGAAAATTTGACGTATTTACGTTGTTTCAGCCAACGAAAAATCAAGGTTTCACCCCACTCTGACAGAAGAGGGTTAATACAAGTAGCTGAATTTTGTGTCTGAGCAAAATCTTTTAAACTTTGTCTTAAATATTGGTTGGGCTTGAGTCTGAGAGGAAGAATCTTCATTAATTATTAATCTTAAATGCGTGAGATGCTACCTATTATGATAAGGTGGGCATTGCCCTGATAACTGATAACTGATAACTGATAACTGTTAGTTATGCAGGCAACAACCGAACAATTGCAGCAAATTTCAATTTTTTCAGGTTTGGAACCAGAGCAACTGGCATATTTAAAACCACATACTTTAGTCAAAAACTATCTACGCGGAGAAATTATTTTACATGAAGGCGATCGCCTGCCAGCTAAACTCTTTTCAGTTCTAAGTGGCACAATTCAGGTTAAGAAAACCGCTTCTACGGGGAAAGAAACCATTCTGCGAACCTTGTCAGCAGGAGAATTATTTGCCGCACCTTCCCTATTTGGTAATGGAATTTCACCTGCAACAGTGGTGAGCGATCGCGACTGCCAAATTCTCACCGTCGATCGCGCTGTACTCTTAGAAATGATTCGTCAAAATCCAGAAGTTGCCTTGCGGATTTTAGTTGTGATGAACGATCGCCTACAACATTTGCACAATACCGTTCATGGATTGGCATCAGAACGAGCGATCGTGCGGCTGGCACGGTTAATTCATACTTCTGTAGTGGAGGAAGGCACAGAGACAACGACAGCGGGGCTATGCTTGCGATCGCGTCTTCCCTATTATCAAATTGCCCGCAGCATCGGCATTACCTATGAAGAATGCGTGCGTTTGTTCAAACAGTTGCAACCAATTGTCAGCTATCATCGCGGTGGTCAAATCGTGCTGCGCGATCGCCATAAGCTAGAAGAGATTGCGGCAGGCGACTGAAGCCTCTCAGCTTCTCAGCTCCCTGCTCGTGCGCTCCCTACTCCCCGCTCCCTTTTACAGAAGATTGCCTGACGATGAGTTTTGTCTCTAAGATATGAGTTGTTTTTTTATTAGGAATACCTAAGAGAATTTCCGCCGCGAGCGCACCTTTTTCTACTAAAGGTTGTTGTATGGTTGTCAATGAGGGTCGCACTTGAGCAGCAAGGGGAATACCATCAAAACCAACAATTGCCACATCTTCGGGAACTTTTAACCCTAGATGTTCTGCTGCCCGTAATGCACCCAGTGCTAACATGTCGCTCATAGCAAGAATTCCTGTCGGTCTGGGATGACGTTGCAATAGGGCGATCGCCGCAGCAAAAGCCCCCTCTACACCGTGGCTGTTGGGAGTCTCTTCGATTGGCACTAGAGTAGGATCGATACCTGCCGCTTGGATGGCATCAGCATAACCCCGCCAGCGGTGTATTGCATTGCGAAAAATGGCGTTTTTGAGTCGTTGGGCATCAACTGGTCCTGCATAGGAGTCGTTGTGAAAATCCATCGCAATGATGCCTAAGTCCCTGCGATTGAGACTGAGTAAATGTAATGCTGCGGTACGAGCAGCTTGGCGATCGTCAATGCCAATGAATGGTATACCTTTTAGTACGGGTTGATCGACTGCTACTACTGGCATCTGTCGTTCCAAAACACGCACGACTGCCTCACTCTCATCGGGAATACAGTAAAGGATAAAGCCGTCTACTGCTGCTTGTTGAATCGTCTGCTGGGCTACATCGGAGTCTAAAGCTGGAACGATCAATAAACTAGCCTTTGCCTGCTCGCATACTTTCGATACTCCCTGTAAAAAGGCGATAGATACCGGATCGTTAAAAGCATAGGGTAGTGCTTCCGAAAATATCAAGCCGATTGCACCTGTTTGTCCTGTCCGCAGCATTCTTGCCATTGGGTTTGGACCCGCATAACCCATCTCCTTCGCCACCGCCAACACCTTCTGTTGAACTTCTGGAGAAAGTTGATCGGGTCGATTAAACGCATTTGATACCGTTGTACGAGATACCCCTGCTGCTCTAGCAACATCCAGTAGCGTGATGGATTTTCTAGCTTTACTCTGCTTCATGCCTTTAACATCTATCTTCCTCCAATTTTCCCTATAAACACGATTTTAGGGAACTTGATCGATTCAGGAAAATTGTTTAGCATGAAATGGAAACTGAATCGATTCAGTAAACAACAAACGTAACAAAGTGTGAGGAAGATTATGATGAGAACTTACGAACAATGGCGCAACTACAGAGAGCTAGAACTGATTAGAAGGCATCCGCCTGTCAAAAACCTGCTAGAACTACAAATTCTGTCTTTATTGCAAGGACTTGGGCATTTTTGGCAAGATTTGTGGTGTAGCAACAACGAGCCGCAGATTAGCGAGATAACAGACTCTACCGGACAGACGCGATGGAAAATCTACCAGCCAACTCGCGATCGCACCTTTCAACTCGAATCGCAACAAGAAGTTTTAACTTGGCTAGAACAGCGCCATCAGTAATCAGTTATCAGTGACTAGTGGCTAGTGACTAGAATTGCTCCTCTGCTCTCTTTTGTCTCCTATCTCCTCTGTTTTGACTTTTGACTTTCGATCGGGGTGGGGTTCTGTGGGAACCGAAATACTTTTCACTGCGATAACGCAGCCAAACTCTTAAAACTTGTGGAATTTGGTCTTTTTGCTCCGGCGTGAGAGTATTGTAGAGCGCTAAAGCGCGATCGCGTTCGCCACGACAAGCAGCATTATTATGAGCATCCCAGTAGCTTCTAGCAACGCGAATTCGCCGACAAACCTCTTTGATGAGTGCTGCTTCTGATAAAGGTTTTTCCTTAGTCATTGGTCATTGGTCATTGGTCATTTGTCATTTGTGGCTCACCGCGCACCACGCACGGCTCACTAAATTCCTAAATTATTTCGCCAACTGATTTGCTTGACGAGCAAGTTCTACATCTTTGGCTGTAATTCCACCAGCATCGTGAGTCGTTAGATCGATCGTAACGCGATTATAAACGTTAAACCACTCTGGATGATGTCCCATTGACTCAGCAACTAGAGCCAAACTCGACATAAAACCAAAAGCTTCTACAAAAGACTTGAACTGATACTGACGGTGGAGTTTTCCTGCTTCTATACTCCAGCCGCTCAATTCTCCCAGGGCTTTTTTTAATTCTGCTTCCGATAGTTGAGAGTTACTCATAGCATACTCCTGAATCGCTGGCTGTATGGCAGACATTGAACTACTAAAGCTAGGTTGACTGAATAGAGCGATCGCTGTCAACAACAAGCCTACAAAAAAGAGCGCGATCGCGAAGTGTGACGAATGCTGCGGCAACCATCTAAACAGAGATTTTTTGAAATTCATAAAAAAAACAGAAGTCTTGCGATCGTATTGGTATCGATCGCAAATTATGTCATAAAATTTTTTATCTCAACAGATGTACTCAAAATTCTTCTACGATCGCCTTTGGTACAGCCTAGTTTTTTGCCTGATGCAATATAATCCGATTCCCATCAGGATCGTATGCGTAAATTTCTCTGCCGTGGGAGGCTGTAACAATTTGCCCTGGTGGTGGGTAGCCGATTGTAGTGAGATGAGCGATCGCTGCTTCTAGATCTTTTACTTCTAAACACAAACTCATGCTGCTTTGAGTTGAGTTCATAAATTCTGCTTGGTTTGATGCTTTAGGTTTAAATATGCCCAAACGCAAACCAGTCACCTGAAATTCTGCATAAATACTAGGAATTTGATTTACAGGAGATTGTTCTAAAAATTGCTGATAAAAATTGCTCAGTAATTCAAAGTCGTGAGTTGCTAGCGTAACTAATGAGTCCATGCAATTTAACACCATATTTGTTTATCTAGCAATTTTAGATCTTTTGCAAACAACAGACGCTTTTTTAGTTTGGTAGGCATTGCCCACCCTACACTTTAATTCATAAACTTAAATTTCACCGTTCCTTTTTGTCGGTTTCCTATTTCCTCTTTAATTACTATTTACTGTTACAGGTATATGTGAAACATCTCTTGCAGGATCGCCTAAAGTGCGAACGTTGGCTGCAAATTCTAACAAAATTCCATCGGGATCGAAAAAATAAAATGAAGAAATAAACGTATTTTCATCAAGTTTGGGAACAAAACCAGTCGGAACATCAGCATGATGTAGGACTGGTGTAACTGTTACGCCCTTTGCCGCTAATTTTTCTCGATACTCTTCTAGTTTTTCTATAGGTACATTAAAAGCCAGATGATTCATCGAAGCATGGGCAGTTGTGAAATTACCATTTTGCAATCCTTCAGGATTAACTGAGGCAATTCCAGGTGCAGCAGCTGGTGCTTGAGGAAACCAGAAAAATGCGATCGCGTCGCCGTTACCAACATCAAAGAAGAAATGCTGCCCACCATCAGGGAGGGCAATTGTTTTAATCAGTTTTAGCCCTAAAGTGTTGGTATAAAAATCTACTGTACGCGCCATGTCTTTGCAGACCAAGGCAATATGATTGATTCCCTGCAATTGAAAATCTATCATGCTAAATACCTCTGAAAAAGAAAGGAGATCGGAGTTTATTTAGTGAAATCGTCTGCTAGTGAATTTATGTTCTCCAGCCTGCTGCCATAGTATCATCCCGATTGCTTAAATAACACATGATACGTTAACTGAGTACAAAAAACGATCGCTACCCAGGCGATCGCATATTTATCGTACTAACCTTGTTGGCTAAACTTATTCCTCTAGATAACTAGAACTATCCCAAAAAATCTGCTCTAGAATAAACTTGATTGCTTCCAAATATAGAGCGTTGTGATAAGACTCTTCATATTTCTCAAACAACTCTTTAATAGTAAAAACTCGTCGTTTAGCTGGTTTCGTTTGCTGCTGAAGATGATTTCGAGGTGCTACAGTTTTTACTTGCTGCTTAATTAAAGTAACTTGAATGGGCAATTGCCCTTCCGCTTGTCGAAGCGATCTTTGTCTTCCTATCCTGACTCTCTTGCTTTTGTTTTTAGGAGGAAACAACAAATATCCAGCTACGAATTTAGTAGAAAGCAGTTGAGAGTGTTTGAATTTCATGATGTATTCCAATTATGCTTCGCTTCAAGTAGGAGTATCTAGTCTGGCAAGATGGAAGCTAGCTGAGGCAGTCTCGATCTCTCGCTTCAGCTCTACCATGCTCGGTAAGTGGTAGGGAAGGCAAGGGAGAAGAAAGAAGCAGTCTTAACAATCGGAAGAAAATAGAAGATTCTGCCTTGCTCAAGTCGGGAAAGAGTCAACTCGTGACCGACAATTTGAAATTAGGATATTAATGTGAATAATTTGTGAACTGTTGATGGTTAATGGTTTTTTGGTTGTTGCCCCTCTGCTCCTAGCCTCCTCTGCTATCTTCCCCCGATTCTGGTACGGGCGGGTTTTGAGGGGAGATTGCTTTAGTTGTAGATCTTTGGCTAAACCTGCCCCTACAATTCCCAACTCTCGACTCCCGACTCCCAACTTCCCTTATTCACTCCATTGCAGGATATCGCAGATTTGTGCTACCAATTCTTGGGCTTTGAAAGGTTTGGCGATCGTACCCGCTACGCCTAAATCAAGTAATTGCTGTTGTTCGCTGGTTCTGACTTTGGCAGTAAGAAAGATTGTGGGAATATGACAAGTAGTAGTATTTGCCTGTAGTTGCTGAAATGTCGCGGGTCCATCTAAGTCTGGCATCATCACATCTAGTAGAATCGCATCAGGTTGTTGAGCTTGAGCTATGTCTATGCCTTCACTACCAGAAGCTGCTGGCAAAACCTCCCACCCTGCTACTGCTTCGAGACTGAATTGGATAATTTCTCTGACACCATCTTCATCATCAATAACTAGTACGCGCTTAGTTGTCATGTCACTACACTTCAAATAGTCATAAAGCGATTATGACTGCGATCGCAAGTGTAATGGGTAATGGGTAATTGGTAATGGGTAATGGGTAATTGGTTGTGATTCTCCCCTGCTCCCCTGCTCCCCTGCTCCCCTGCTCCCCTGCTCCCCTGCTCCCTTGTCCCCCTTATCTCCTATGAACACTCCACAGCCGCAATGGATCGTCCCAACCGAACAGCCCCCAGAGTGGTTCGTGCAAGCAGTTAGGGAATATGCCCCTAGCGCACGAGGATTTGCGGCACAACTGTTATGGCAAAGGGGAATTCAAGCCCGAGAGGAACTACCTGGATATATTAATCCTCGCGGCTATCAACCTACTAGCCCATTTGAATTTGGGCAAGAAATGCACTTAGCAGTAGAAAGATTGCAAGTTGCTCGCGATCGCCAAGAAAAAGTGGCAATTTGGGGTGATTTTGATGCTGATGGTATCACTTCTACAGCGGTTTTATGGGATGGATTGGGACAATTTTTCTGTCAACATACTCAACTTTCCTATTACATCCCCAACCGCCTTACCGAGTCGCACGGGTTGAACTGCCCTGGAATCGATCTGCTTGCCCGCGATAACTGTAAGTTAATTGTGACTTGCGACACTGGTAGCACAAATATTGCAGAAATTCTCTATGCAAAATCTTTGGGCATTGATGCGATCGTCACCGACCACCACACTTTACCCGCAGAACGTCCACCTGTGACTGCAATAATTAATCCGCGTTACTTTCCTTCAGAGCATCAATTATTTCATCTATCTGGGGTCGCAGTTGCCTACAAACTTGTCGAAGCTTTATATCAATTTTTACCAAATGTACCGCGACAATCATTAGAGGATTTACTCGATCTCGTCGCTATTGGGTTAATTTCCGATTTAGTACAACTGAGTGGAGATTGCCGTTATTTAGCTCAATTGGGTATTGAACGGATGCAACAGGATTATAAACAACCAGTTCAACAGCGACGGCGACCAGGAGTAGGGCGATTATTAGAAATGTGTCAGAAAAGTGGCGATCGCCCAACAGATATTTCTTTCGGTTTGGGTCCCCGCATCAATGCCGTGAGCCGGATTCAAGGTGACGCAAGCTTTTGCGTTCAATTACTTACTAGTAGCGATCGCAACGCAGTCGAGCGCCTCGCCCAAGAAACTGAATTAGCAAACACTCGTCGCAAGTCTTTACAAAAAGAAGTTTCCCAGCAAGTTGCCCAAAAACTCAAGTCAGAAATCGATCTCTCCACCACTAGCGTTATCGTTCTCGTAGATTCCCAATGGTCGCCTGGAGTCTTAGGACTCGTCGCCGGACAAATTGCTCAGGAAACGGGTCGTCCTACGATTCTGCTAAGCACGGAAGGGGAACAAAGGGACAAGGAAGACAGGGGGGACAAGGAAGACAAGGGGGATAAGGGGGACAATTTAATTCCGAATTCCGTAGCTTGCTTCCCCGAAGGGGTATTCCGAATTCCGAATTCCAAATTATTAGCTCGCGGTTCAGCTCGGTCTGTCGGTAATATCGATTTGTACCAGTTAGTGAAAGATCAAGCGCATTTACTGCATAGGTTTGGCGGACATCCTTTTGCGGCTGGATTAAGCATACCCGTTGAGAATATACCGCTATTTACCGCAGCGATTAACCAAAAACTCCGACAGCAGGGAAGCGCGATCGCTGTACCATCCGTACAAGCAGATCTGGTGGTGACAGTAGCCGATTTAGGTAGAGATTTGTTTTTAGAACTGAAACTACTCGAACCCTGTGGAATGGGTAATCCCATGCCAAAACTGCTGATCCAAAATTGCTGGTTTGAAAATACTTGGCATCGCAATCAACAGGATTGGCGAGGAAACAAAGTGCAATATATCAAAACAGATTTTAATTTGCGGGATGACTCGACTAAAACTAGTTTTCCTGGCGTGTGGTGGGGACACTATAAAGACGAGATCCCGACTGGCAGGTGTGACTGTATTGTAGAACTCGACTACAACTCGTTCAAAAATAAACAACGTTACGAAGTCCGCCTCATTGCCGTCCGTACTTCCAACTCTTTATCTCTCACTCCTCACTCCGGACTTCGTCCCGCTTCGCTAACGCCCCTCGCTCCTCAAATTCTCGACTGCCGTGGTATGGCGATCGCCCCAATTGACGATACATTCACAGGCGATCCATCCTCGCTTGTCGTGCGTACCTGTCCCACTTGTTGGGACGAGTTACGTGTCTGGATGCGGCGATCGCAGTTTGAAAATAAGTCTTTAGTCTTGGCATGGACTACACCCGAACCAGTTTCACCACAACAAGTCTGGCAACAGTTAGTCGGAATTGCTAAATACCTTTGCCGTACCGGACAAACGGTGACTCGCGTACAACTCAGTCAAAAGCTTGGAATTAGCGATCGCCTTTTAGGATTAGGATTTACTGCTCTTTCCTACTTGGGCTTTTATGTTAGCTTTCAAGACCGCTATTTTCAAATTTCTCAAGAAGTACCGTGGCACGTTGCCGCATCTACAGATCTCTATGCTACCGATGCCGCTTACCTGCAAGCAATAGACAAATTTGCCCAAGCTGTCCGAGAAGAACAATTCCAACGCCAGTATTTTTCTACAGTTCCCCTCTCTACCATTCAAGCCCATGCCGCTCAATTAGGCGTGAGGAGTGAGGAGTGAGGGGTGAGGAGGACAAGGGGGACAAGGAAGCAGAGGAGCAGGGAGCAGGGGAGCAACTACCAACTACCAACTACCAACTACCAATTCCCAATTCCCTACACCCTTTCTTCACTAATAACTAAATAACTGAAAATTGATTTAATAAATATGTGAAAAAGTTTACTAAAATACATTGATCGCTCGTAAAAAATGAAATAGATATAATTAACTAATAGTTGCTAATCTTACAAATAACAGTGCAAATCTAGACAAAATCTCAACTTTATATTTCTTCAGACAATAGGTAAACTGTCACAGAGTGTTTGTGACGAACCTAATCTGTCTGAGTATGTTGGGAATAATGGCTTTACGAGAGAGATGAAACAGCGATCGCAATTGCGATTTCGCTGCCATCACACGCTATCTGGGTGTATATTCAAAAGAAATCTACTCTGTCTCAACCCGTTGGGTAATGAGCAATATAGCTTTCGATTTGCTAACCTCTGCTTGCTAACCTCATGCAATATATTAAACGCCTCTCCTCCCTACAACTTGCTCTGTTTGGTGGAGCGATCGCCACTACATCGTTTCTGGCGCTATCTCCCTGGTGTGGTTCTGTCCGTGCCGCACTGATGCAAAATAGCCCTAAAGCTTTAGTTGACGAAGTTTGGCAACTCGTTGCTAGAGAATATGTGGACGGCACGTTCAACAAGACAGACTGGCAAGCAACGAGACAAGATTTATTAAGTAGAGAATATACTAACCGCGAACAAGCTTACGCCGCTGTCCGAGTCGCGCTGGCTAAGCTGAACGACCCATATACTCGCTTTCTCGACCCCAAGCAGTATGAGGCATTGACCAGCCAAACTTCAGGAGAAGTTACTGGAGTGGGGATTCGGATGGAATTAAATAAACAAACTAAGCGTTTAACTGTAGTTGAGACTATTCAAAATTCCCCTGCCGTCAAAGCGGGAGTTAAAGCCGGGGACAAAATAGTCGCAATTGATGGAAAACCAACTCAACAAATGGACGTGCAAGCTGCCTCAAGCTTAATTCGGGGCAAAGCAGGTACGCCTGTCACATTGAAAATTGAGCGGCAAGACAAAAGTGCCTTCGACCTCAAGCTAACGCGGGCGAAAATCGAACTGCCTACAGTTACACACACCCTAAAGCGGGAGGGTAATAAGCGAGTTGGTTATATTAGCTTGCGAGAATTCAGCGCCCATGCTTCGGAGCAGATGCAAAAAGCAATTCAAGACCTGAATCGCCAGAATGTGAATGCCTTCGTTCTGGATTTACGCGATAATCCAGGTGGCTTGCTGCAAGCAGGGGTAGAAATCTCACGGATGTGGTTGAATAAAGGCTCGATCGTCAAAACAGTAGACCGACAGGGAGCTAGCCAAGAAATACCAGCCAATCAAACCGCACTGACTCAGCGCCCTCTAGTTGTTTTGGTCAATGGTAATTCTGCCAGTGCCAGTGAAATTTTAGCGGGAGCATTGCAAGATCATCAACGCGCTGTCGTAGTTGGTAGCCAAACCTTTGGTAAAGCTTTAGTCCAATCAGTCCATTCTCTGTCAGATGGTTCGGGACTAGCAGTAACAGTTGCCCATTACTACACGCCTAAAGGCACGGATATCAGTCATAAAGGCATTACACCAGATATTAAAATCGATTTGAATGACGCTCAGAAGCGCCAGCTAGCCGCAAATCCTTCTTCAATTGGCACGAGACAAGACCCACAGTACGCACGGGCAATTTCTGTAATTACCAACAACAGTTTTGCCCAATTTAAAAAACCGCTGAAAAAACCGCAAATCTCAAGACGAGTCGTAGAGCGGAACCAGTTATAAATAATTTTCACTCATAGTCGCGATCGTAGGGGCATACAAATGTATGCCCTTATTGCATTTTCACTCTGATAATTTAAAGAGAATCACCATCAATAACCGATGACCAATGACCAATGACAAGAAGTCCTTTAGTCGTTGACACTTTTCAGCAAGAGACAATCTTTCCCATACTGCCAGTCACGCCAATTCTTTCTAGTGCCAATCGAGATTGGGATGGCATTCACGTCGGGTATTATCGTCAGCCTGCCTGGGAAACGCCTGAAGCAACTTTTTTACAACATACAATTACAATTTATACAGGGAAACCTGTAAATGTAGAATTGCAAGCAGAGGGGCGCTGGCAACAAAAAACTTATACCAAGGGTGTAGTTGGAATTTACCTAGCATTTGCCCCTCATATAGTAAATTGGAATGATGAAATTGAATTTATTGAAATCGATCTCGATCCGCAAACATTAAACCGTTTTGTAGATGATTCTATAAATATTGATTGCTGTAAAATTATTCCTCAATCTGCTATTAACGATCCGCTAATTTATAGTATTGGTCTGGCGCTGAAAACAGAATTAGAATCTAGTGGAAGAGGCGATCGCCTTTATGCTGAGTCGGCAGCCACAATGCTAGCTGCTCATATTCTCCGCCATTATTCTATCCAAAACCTTTCTCTAAAAGAAGCTGTCGGAGGATTGCCTAAATCCAGATTAAGAGAAGTTATTGATTATATTCAAACTCATTTAGATAGAAATTTAAGTTTAGTTGATTTAGCCGTATTAGTACAAATTAGTCCTCATCATTTTGCTAGATTGTTTAAACAATCTACAGGATATTCCCCGCATCAATATTTACTGAATCGTCGCATTCAAGCAGCAAAAATTTTACTAGCAAAGCAAGACTTGTCTATTGCTGATATTGCTTTACAAGTTGGCTTTCACGATCAAAGTCGTTTTACGAGTATTTTTCGCAAGCATACAGGCGTTACTCCCAAAAAGTATCGCGATCGCATTTGAGCAAGATTTGACTATTTTTGAGAAGATTTGACAAGACGACTGTTGTTTGTGCCTTGTAGAGTAAGCTTATTAAAATTGTCACGCAAAGCCGCGAAGACACAAAGCAAGATTTGCGCCTTTGCGTCTTTGCGCGACTAAAAAAACAGCAAGCTGGCTATGAATCCGAAGATTATTACTGAAAGTTGTCTGATTGATGAGATTTTGGAGTCAAGGCGGAAAACTTTTCCGTCAGATTCTGATTTTATTGGCTATCGCAATCACTGCTTGCGAATGCTTAATTTCGTACTTTATTTAAGTCAGCCAGAAGCAGATCGAGAGGAAAAAATTGCAATAGCATCTGCTTTTCACGATTTAACTATTTTCCCCGATCGCACGGTAGCATATCTCGAACCAGCGGTAAAATTAGCAAATCGTTATTTGATATCTATGAATCGTCAAGCATGGTCGTCTCAAATCGCTTTAATGATTCAAAATCACCACAAAATTAGAACTTATAAAGGTGAATTTGCTAACCTTGTAGAGTCAATGCGCCAAGCTGATTGGATTGATGTAAGTTTTGGAAAATTGCGTTTCGGCTTACCTAAAACTTATATTCGCGAAGTTCATCAAGTATTTCCAGTTTACAGCTTTTATCCCAGCGCTATCGCAAAAGTTTTGGGAAGTTACGCAATCGCACATCCACTACACCCGTTACCAAATGTTCGCTGGTAAAAAATTAGTTTAATAGGAGAAATGCCAAAATGGATAGCAAGAAAAAACGTCAGATTTTACTACTTGCTCTACTCATTGTTAATGGAATTTCAACTATTCTTCACTACATTGATAATTTTGTAAACTATGACAAATATCCCCAACCTACTTGGATTACTCCTGACAGTATTTATCTTGCATGGAGTGTATTAACAATCTTTGGCGTTGTCGGCTATTTATTGTACGTTAAAGACGTGTTTTTGGCTGCGTATGCATGTTTAGGAATTTATTCTCTAACTGGAATTTCTAGCCCAGGACATTACTTTTATTCAGCTCAACATGTATTTTCTGGAAAAATGCATTTATTAATTTGGCTGGATGCGCTCGCGGGTGTCTCTCTACTAATTTTTATCCTGCGATCGGCTTTAATTCTAAAAGAATGGCGCAAAGAACGAGAAGTAAACATTTAATTCCGAATTCCGAATTCCGAATTCAATACGCTTCTCCACCTACAACCACATTCCGAATTCTCAAACTGGGACCACCGCAACCAACGGGTAAACCATTTTGCCCGCCTTTACCGCAGCCACCAGATTCATCCCAGTAGAAATCATCTCCGATCGCCTCGATATCTGCTAGGGTTTGAAAGACATTTCCCGACAGTGTAACATCGCGCACGGGTTCGGCAAGTTGACCATTGCGGATTATCCAAGCTTCTCCCGCGCTGAAGGTAAACATTTCACCATTAGTCATCCCTCCCAACCAGTTGCGGGCGTATACTCCGTCTTTAATATCGGTAAATAAATCTGCCACTGGTGTCGTCCCCCGCTCGATCCAAGTGTTTGTCATGCGGACGATGGGAGCGTAGTGATAGCTGAGACAACGAGCGTTTCCTGTGGGTGTTTCTCCCAACTTGCCAGCGGTTTCGCGTGAATGGAGCCTACCCACCAAAACGCCATCTTGAATTAATTGCGTCGTTGTGGCTGGAGTCCCTTCATCGTCGTAGAAATAACTACCGCGATGCCCTTGGGGTGCTGCACCATCAAAAATTTGTAGCTCCTTGGGTCCAAAGCGCCGTCCCATGCTCATAACTTCTAGCAGATCGGGGTTTTCATACGCCATATCTGCTTCGGAAAGATGCCCGAAGGCTTCGTGAACGAATAAACCAGAGAGGATCGGATCGATCACGACAGTATAGGTGTTGCCTTTAACTGAAGGTAGAGAAAGAGCCGCTACAGCCCTTTGAGCTGCACTTTGGACTTGGGCATCCAAACTCACTAAATCCTCATAAGCCTTGCGAGAACCAGTGGTTTCTCTACCTGTCTGGACTGTATCGCCATCGCGTGCAGTTGCAGCAAAGCGCATTTCCATATCCACCCAAGATTGATCGATTAACGTTCCTTCCGAACTGGTGATGATGACTCGCTGGCAAATATCACCGTAGCGGACTGACGTAGTGGTAATTCGATCGCTCGCGCTTTTGAGAATTTCGCCATAGCGATCGCACAATTCCTTTTTTTGTGCTAGCGGAACGTGACGCGGATCGGTTCCTGTCAACGGGACAAAGCAGGTGGCTTGCACTGGTTCTATATCTGCTAGCAGGGTTTCATCATTACCTACAATTCGTGCTGCCGCGATCGCTTCTTCGATGCGAGAGTTGAACTCGGATAACTGATTAAAACTACTCAATCCCCAACCGCCCTTGTAGCACGCGCGAACTTGTCCGCCGATAGAAATTCCTTCGCTCAATGTTTCTATCCGATCGCCCCGCAGCATAATATCTGTTCCCTGGGACTCTTCGAGGCGAATGAGTAAATAATCGACTTTGTGAGAGTATTTTGCGATCGCATCAGCGAGCAAGTTTTTGGTATCGGCAAGCGCAGTAGGCATGGGAAAGAAAAGTCAAAACTCAAAAAGTAAAAGTCAAAAGCAATACATTTATAGAGGCGATCCTCACCTCAAATTTCAGTCGAAGTCTAAGCTTCTTGGTAGGACAGGCTGATAAAAGCCAAAAGCTAAAAATATCAAATCTGCTCTCATGAGTAGTCCCGATCGCTAGAGAGCATACGATTTGAAGTAGACCGACCCAGATAGAATTCAGTCTGACTTCATTTTGCCACTCTTTAATTGTAAGTGCTTCTCTACCAGGGATGAAAGGAGCGTGTCAAAAGACTATATTCTAAATACCTGAGTGAGTGGTGCGTGATGAATGGGGTGTAGGGTGTGAGGTGTGAGGTGTGGTGCGTGGTGCGTGGTGCGCGAACTATTTACGACTTACGAGACGACTGCTCCCTTGTCCCCCTTGTCCCCCTTGTCTCCCTGCTCCTCTGCCCCTCTGCTTCCTCTGCTCCTCTGCTCCCTTATCCCCCTTGTCTTCCTAATTTAAGTGTGAGTGAGTCATGTTATTGAAATGGCAAAAGCAGCCAGGAACTAATTTATTTCTCGGCGGCGCGATCGCTTTTTTTATCGTGGGATTAATTCTGATCCTACATCGGTACTATAGCTTCTATGCTACTTTCGACCAGGGCATATTTAATCAAGTTTTCTGGAATGGGATTCACGGTAGATTTTTCCAGAGTTCTCTTTCTTCCAGCCTCTCCACGAATGTCGTCCATGCTGGAGAAATCCCAGAGGTTTACTACCATCGTCTAGGACAGCATTTTACCCCTGCCTTACTCGTTTGGCTACCGCTGTATACCCTTTTCCCCTTTCCAGCGACTTTGAGCGTGTTACAAGTCGCTCTAGTAACCGCTGCTGGGATTGTTTTATATTTCTTGGCTCGCTTGTACCTCGAACCACGCTTGGCAGCGATGATTAGCGTAAGTTTTTATGGCGCGATCGCTGTTATTAGTCCAACTTTAACGAACTTCCACGACATCAGCCAAATACCTTTGTTGACGTTTGGTATTCTGCTGGCGATGGAAAAGCGCAAGTGGTGGGTCTTTTGGTTGTTGGCAGTGTTGCTTTTAGCTGTGAGAGAAGATAGCGGCATTGGGTTATTTGGGGTAGGCGCTTATATGGTTTTAAGTCGGCGCTTTCCCCGTACTGGTTTAGCGACTTGCATTCTTAGTTTTAGCTACATGCTGGCTTTGACAAATCTGATCATGCCCCTCTTTTCAGAGGATATTTCCAAACGCTTCATGATGGAGCGATTTGGTCAGTATGCCACTGGGGAAGATGCTTCTACTGTTGAGATTATTTGGGGCATTGTCAGCAATCCTTGGCGATTGCTCGTAGAATTAGTGACTCCTTTTCCTGGGACATTTTTGTATTTACTAGGGCAGTGGTTGCCTTTGGCTTTCGTTCCCGCACTTTCTGGCACGGCTTGGGCGATCGCGGGTTTCCCTCTTTTGAAACTATTCTTAGGTCAAGGTGAATCCGTTCTAGCCATTACGATTCGCTATGCCATGAGTGTCGTTCCAGGATTATTTTACGGCGCGATTTTGTGGTGGTCTGTACATCCTAAAGTCTTTAAGCCCAAGTTTCAGCGCTTCTGGATTGGATGTATTTGCCTTTCCCTAGTCATTACAATTGCCTACAATCCCAATCGGACGCTTTACTTTTTAATTCCCGACTCGATTCAACCTTGGGTACATATTTCCCTCCCGCGTCAATGGCAACACGTCAGCCAACTGCGATCTCTACTAGCACAAATTCCCCCGCAAGCGAGTGTATCGGCAACGACACATATCGTGCCTCACCTTTCCAGCCGTCGCGAGATTCTGCGTCTACCAGGATTGCAGTTGCGTAACGATGCGAGGGAAGTCATTCAGGTAGAGTATCTCATTGCCGACCTCTGGCAACTGCAACAATATCAAGTCGCGTTCGCAGGCGATCGCCAGCAGTTACAAGACAATGTAAAACTGATCGATCGGCTCTTTAACACTGGCGAATATGGGATCGTCGGCTTTCAAGATGGGGTCATTTTGCTGCATAAAGGTGTCACTTCACTTCCCGAAGCCACATCTGCTTGGTTGGCTTTTCGACAAAATTTGTTAAACTAGAAAGTTAAATTTTGTGAAGAATTGAGTGAGATTACTCATTCAATTTCCAATCCTATACATTTAGATAGATTTAGGTAAGCAGCAAGTAAGTCGCAGGGATTGGGGTCGATGAAAATACTCGTATTAAGCTGGGAATTTCCGCCGCGCATTGTAGGAGGCATTGCTCGTCATGTTGGGGAACTATACCCTGAACTCGTCAAGCTAGGGCATGAAGTCCACATGGTGACAGTGGAATTCGGTCATGCACCAATGTACGAGCTTTTCGAGGGAATCCACGTACATCGGGTTCCCGTTGCCTGGGGACATGACTTTTTCCATTGGGTGGCGAACATGAATCAAAGCATGGGTAGCCACGGCGCAAAGTTGATCTTAGAAGAAGAACCGTTCGATCTGATCCACGCCCATGACTGGTTGGTAGCAGATGCGGCGATCGCCCTCAAGCATAATTTTAAAATCCCGCTGATTGCCACCATTCACGCTACAGAACACGGTCGTTACAACGGTATCTATACCGAAGAACAGCGCTACATCAATGGCAAAGAGCAATTACTCGCTTATGATGCTTGGCGAATTATCGTCTGTACCGACTACATGCGGCGCGAAGTAGAACGGGCGCTGACGAGTCCTTGGGACAAAATCGACGTAATCTATAACGGTATCCGTCCTGAAAAGAAGCACAGACGGCAAGATTTTGATTATTGGCACTTCCGCCGTCAATATGCTGACGATGATGAGAAGATCGTTTACTACGTCGGTCGTATGACTTACGAAAAAGGCGTGTCTGTGATGCTGAATGCAGCTCCCAAGGTGCTGTGGGAAATGGGAGGTCATGCTAAATTCGTACTCGTTGGTGGTGGTAATACCGAAGCTTTGAAGCGTCAAGCCTGGGATCTAGGTATTTGGCACAAGTGCTATTTCACGGGCTTTATGTACGATGACTTTCTCGATAAATTTCAAGCGGTAGCTGATTGTGCCGTGTTTCCCAGCCTTTACGAACCGTTTGGGATTGTTGCCCTAGAAAGCTTCGCTGCCCGCGTACCTGTTGTCGTCTCCGATACGGGCGGATTTCCAGAAGTCGTGCAGCATACTAAGACTGGAGTTGTAACTTGGACGAATAACTCTGACTCCCTCGCATGGGGAATTTTAGAAGTCTTAAAAAATCCCGATTATCGGCAATGGTTAGTTGACAATGCATATGAGGATTTAGATCGCCGCTTTAATTGGAGCAAGTTAGCCCGACAAACGCAAGCAGTTTATCAACAAGTCGTACGAGAGCGATCGCAAATTTCATGGTAATAATGTTTGTAGGGGCGCATAGCTATGCGCCCCTACATTTACAATCTAGACATAATAAAAACCAGCCGTATGCAGGCTGGTCGTCCCCCAAGGAATTCTATATCAACTGGTTGCCGATCGTTAATCGCTGCTTAGCAAGCACCTACTTTAGCAAAAATTACGTACACGGTCTTAGCAATAATAAACAAGTCGTAGAAGGGATGCCACATTTTTTGGTAGCGCAGGTCGAGATTGACAATCTCTTCAAAATCTTTAATGCTAGAGCGTCCGCTGACTTGCCACTCTCCTGTTAATCCCGGCTTCACGTTTAATCTTTGCCAGTGGCGATCGTTGTACTGAGCAACTTCGTCAGCAGTTGGTGGACGAGTACCTACTAAACTCATCTCTCCAACTAATACGTTCCAAAATTGGGGCAGTTCGTCTAGGCTAGTGCTTCTCAAGAAACGACCCACTCTTGTAATTCTTGGATCTTGCGTGTTTTTGAAAATTAGCCCCGATGCTTCGTTTTGCACTTGAGACTTCAGCGCATCTGCGTTGGGAACCATCGAACGGAATTTCCACATCCGAAATGTTCGTCCTTGCAGTCCGTAACGCTCTTGACCGTAGAAAATTGGTCCTGGGCTGTCTAACTTAATGGCGATCGCTAAGGGTATGAAGATAACTGCCAAGATCGACAGTCCGACTAAACTGCCAACGATGTCCAAACATCTCTTGAAAGCCGATCTGGCTGATGGATGAACTGCATCTAGTGTCTGGGGAGACTTAAGTTCGACAGTTTTGATGGCGGTGGGGAACGGTGCTTGGTACATTGTCACGACTAAAACCTGGATCGGATAGATCGTAGTATTACTGAAGTAGATTTACCGAAGTAGATTTACTGAACTTGTATCCCGAATATAATCTCTCTCTTGGCTAGAATGACAGTACTTTAACTTACATTTTGTCGAATCTTTATCAAGAACCTGCTTCCACTCGCGCTTTGTAAAGATAATGTAAAGTTGGCTTTCTCAAAGATTTTACTCAAGAGATAAAGCTATCCAGCAGTCAATTTCTCTTCAACTTGCTGACTTTAGCTTCATCTAAACTTTATGATTTCCTCACATTCGCATAGATGAATATACCTAACTGGGTCACTCTCTCTCGACTTCTAGCCCTGCCTTTACTGCTTTATCTTTTACCAGTACCGACAGCAACCGCACGTTGGTTTTGCTTAACAGTATTTTTGGTTGCAGCTTTGACGGATTGGCTGGACGGTTATTTAGCCCGGAAACTGAACGCTATCACTGAACTTGGGAAATTCCTCGATCCTTTGGTAGACAAATTGCTGGTACTAGCTCCACTGTTATCGCTGATTCAGCTAGGACAACTTCCTGCTTGGGGAGTATTTTTGATTTTGGCGAGGGAATTAGGTATAGCAGGCTGGCGCGTTTCTAGCTTGACAGGTACAAATGCGATCGCGGGGGCAAATCTTTGGGGCAAACTCAAAACAGTCAGCCAAATTGCCGCGATCGCCTTATTAATTGCTCCCTTATCCCCAGCTTGGTACGCACCTGCACTAGGAGTTTTTTGGCTTTCTGTCGCTTTGACTTTGATTTCGGGGTTGATTTATGTAATTCCTGTTAGGGAGTCGTAGGGGCGGGTTTAGCCAGCAGATTCACCAGCTTTGGCGAGCGAGCTGCCCTCAAAACCCGCCCGTACAGGAGTCAGGAGTCGTAGGGGCGGGTTTAGCACAAAATTCACAGACGAAGCGAATCATCTGTACTCAAACCCCGCCCGCAAGGAAGGCGAAAAATTGTAGGGACGCGATCGATCGCGTCTCTACAGCGTTACTTCAAAATCTCTTCGTCTACAGAAAAATCTACTTCGGCTTTGTCTCGTCCAGTAGCCAAGTAGTCATTTTGGAAAGAGTCTTTTAACCCAGAAATTAAATCGTATTTTGGCTGCCAGTTGAGTTCTGTAATCGCTTTATCGACACTGGCGAAGAAATGCTGTACTCGCAAGGGAAAGGCTTTACGCTTGCCAAAATCAAAATTTTTCGGTTCGTAATGTACGATCGCTAGCTCCTCCGGCGATTTTCCGGCAGCTACAGCGCAAGCGCGAGCTAAACCATCAAAAGTAACGTAGCGATCGCCAGAGACGTTATAAACCTGCCCTATGGCTCTCTCGTTGCCTAATACCCGAGCCATAGCTTGAGCTAGATCTTCAACATGACCCATCTGAGTTATATGTAGCCCGTTAGCGGGAATAGGAATAGGTCGATCGCGGACGATGCGATCGAAAAACCAGCTTTCCAAATCGTTGTAGTTACTAGCTCCGTAGATATACGTAGGACGAATTGCCGTGAAGGGCAAGCCTACCTGAGCTAAGTAAGCCTCTGTTTCGTATTTTCCTCGGTGGCGGCTCTTAGGATCGACTGGATCGCCTTCTACGTGAGGCATTTGGTCGGAGCGGAGGTACACGCCAGCCGAACTCATATAGACAAAGTGCTGCACCCGGTCGTGAAAGATCTCAGCTAGCGGTTGAGTATCGCTCAGTTCCCTGCCGTTATTGTCATAAATGGCATCAAAATGTTCTTGAGATAGCTTTGCCTTTAATTGTTCTAAAGAAGTGCGATCGCCTTGAATCTGAGTTATTCCCTCAACTGGAATAGGGCGATTACCGCGATTAAACAACACCAATTCATGACCCTGCGCCACTAGGATTTTGGTTAGGTAAACACCAATAAAGCGCGTACCACCCATAATCAAAATTCGCATAATTACCCAACCCCAATTCGTCTACTCTCAGTTTAGGGGCGAGTGGCTGGGGAATGGACAAGGGAGACAAGGGGGACAAGGGGGACAAAGAAGCTTTAGGAGCAATACTAGTCACCAGTCACCAACCACTAGTCACTCTCTACTGATAACTGATTTAAAATTCTCTTAGAATCCAAACTTCAGTAAACTGTGACTTTGAAATATGCCCTTGTCCATGAGTGGTTAACGCCTCAAGCTACTGGCGGTTCGGAATTAGTAGTGCGAGAAATTCTCAGGTGCATCGATGCCGATCTCTATGCACTGATTGACTTTGAATCTACAAATTCCCAAAGTTATTTGTTCGGACGCAAAATTGGTACGACATTTTTGCAACACTTACCGTTCTCGCGCAATGGCGTACAGAAATATCTCCCTTTGTTGCCGTTGGCGATCGAACAATTAGATTTGCGTGCATATGATGCGATCGTTTCTTCGTCTCATACCGTTGCCAAAGCCGTACTTGCTAGTCCCCAGCAGCTTCATGTTTGCTATTGTCACAGTCCGATGCGCTTTGCTTGGGATATGACGTTCGATTACCTCCGCTCTAGCCGCATGGGTCGAGGTCTACCTGGAATTGCCACTAGGTATTTACTCCATCGCCTGCGCCAGTGGGATGCGATCGCCGCTAACCGTGTCGATTATTTCATTGCTAACTCTCACCATACGGCACGCCGGATTTGGCGCTGCTATCGTCGTCCTGCTACAGTAATTTATCCGCCTGTAGATATCGATCGCTTCCCCGTGGTGAAAGATAAACAAGATTTTTACCTCACGGTCTCGCGACTGGTCAGTTACAAGCAAGTCTCAACCATCGTTCGCGCCTTCAATCAACTCAAAAAACCTTTGGTTGTAATCGGTACGGGACCAGAACTACCAGAGATTCGCAAACTGGCACAGTCGCACGTTCAAATTTTAGGAGCGCAGCCTAATGATGTAGTAGAGAAATATATGGCTCAAGCAAAAGCTTTTGTTTATGCAGCTCTAGAGGATTTTGGCATCGCGATCGTCGAGGCTCAAGCTTGCGGCACGCCAGTTATCGCTTTGGGCGCTGGGGGAGCGTTGGAAACAGTGCGAGACTTGCACCGCTACCCCGATAGCGCGACGGGAATATTTTTTTTAGAGCAAAAAGTAGACGCATTGGTGGCATCTGTGGAAAAATTTGAAGCCAACTGGGTAGCGTTCGATTCCGAGCGCATTCGCACCCAGGCAACTCAATTTACCCCTAAAATCTTTGAAGAGCAGTTTTTAGCTTTTCTAGAACGCTCGTGTCAGGAGTTCTTCGTCCCTAATTCTTAGGAGTTGATTTTTAGCTGGTTTTACAGCCTCTAAAATTAAATATGCCTCAGAATGGTGCTTCTGGCTTTAAGATCGGGACTATGTGTGGTGTGGATGGTTTAGGAGTATGATGACAGCCCAAAGCTCACTCCTCTTTGGCAAGCGGTTACAGGCTTTTGTCAAACGCGGGCAAGAGCCGTTTAGAACCAGAGCTAAACCGAAGGGTTTATTGCTCGCTCGACTCAATAAAGAGTTTGCCAAAAGATTGTTCGATGTTTTATTTTCGCTTTCCGTTCTAATTTTATTTGCGCCAGTTTATCTGGTGTTAGGCTTCTCAATCGCCTTGAGTTCCCCTGGACCGATCTTTTACGTTCAGGAACGAGTAGGCAAGAATCACAAGCCTTTTTATTGTATTAAATTCCGTACTATGGTAGCCAATGCTGATGAGATTTTGTCAGAATTGATTGCCTCGTCGCCAGGATTGCGGCAGGAATTTGAGGATAATTTCAAGTTAAAACAAGACCCGCGCATTACCAAAGTCGGTCATTTTTTGCGCTTAACTAGCCTAGATGAATTTCCCCAATTTTGGAACGTGCTTATGGGTGATATGAGTATCGTCGGTCCCCGACCTTTGGTAGCAGAAGAGCTACCGCGATATGGTCGTCATATTGATAAGGTCTTAACCATCAAGCCAGGAATTACTGGTTTGTGGCAAGTGTCGGGCAGAAATGACATTCCTTACAATCGTAGAGTGCAAATAGACGTTCACTATGCCAGCTCTTACAGCATGTGGCTAGATGTGTGGGTCATTTTAAAGACGGTATTTGTGGTAATTGTACCAAAAAATAACGGCGCTTATTAAGTGTATCCGTTAGCTTGTAGCCGTCAGCATTTGAAATTTGTTATGGTTTGCTGAAAATTACAGTTTCGCGTTTAGGGGCATCAATTGCCCCTTTTCGATCGGAAACACTACTTTTCTTTTCGATCCATTGTCCTACGGTTTCTACGAGCGGTATATTTAGTGCTGTTCTAAACAGTGCCGAGAGCAAGCAGCCTGAAGCGATCGCCCTCTCAATCCACGCAATCTTTGCAATTACTCAATAATTACTTAATAATGAAAAGCAAACTTTAAGTTAATTTGTATTTTAGCCAAGCTTGCATTAACGCCAACCAGACGGCAACTGCACGACTAGGTGATCTCTCTGAGGGCAATTTTGCCATTATTTGCTTAAGTTGTAGCAGCGTTCTCGCTCTATTGTTTTAGGGAAAAAGAAAAATATAGTATTAAGTATGACGCAAACAAAGAGAGCTTTAATTACTGGTATTACAGGTCAAGATGGTTCGTACCTGAGCGAGTTTCTGTTGGAACAAGGCTATGAGGTACATGGAATCATTCGCCGTACCTCGACGTTTAACACAGACCGGATCGATCATATTTATGAAGACCCGCATAAAGAAGGAGTGCGGATGTTTCTGCATTATGGGGACTTGACCGACGGCACGACACTGCGACGCATTTTAGAAGAAGTCAAACCTATAGAAATCTATAATTTAGGTTCTCAATCTCACGTCCGCGTTAGCTTTGACTCCCCTGAATACACGGTGGACTCTGTAGGTATGGGAACGTTACGGTTATTAGAAGCAATTCGCGATTACCAACACCGGACGGGTATAGAAGTTCGGTTCTATCAAGCTGGTTCTTCAGAAATGTATGGATTAGTACAGGAAATTCCGCAAAAAGAATCAACTCCTTTCTATCCTCGTAGTCCTTACGCCTGTGCTAAAGTTTACGCTCACTGGCAAACAATCAACTATCGCGAATCTTATGAGATGTTTGCCTGTAACGGTATCTTATTTAACCACGAAAGCCCGCGTCGGGGTGAAACTTTCGTAACGCGCAAAATTACCCGCGCTGTTGCCCGCATCGTAGGTGGCAAACAGAAAAAAATCTACATGGGTAACTTAGACGCAAAGCGCGATTGGGGCTATGCGAAAGATTACGTAAGAGCAATGTGGTTAATGTTACAGCAACCGCAAGCTGATGATTACGTAATTTCTACGGGTGAAACACATTCCGTGCGCGAGTTTCTCGAATTAGCTTTTAGTTACGTAAATTTAAATTGGCAAGACTACGTAGAATTTGACGATCGCTACCTCAGACCAGCAGAGGTAGAATTACTAATTGGAGATTCTACCAAGGCACGACAAAAATTGGGATGGACTCCTAGCGTGACATTCGAGCAGCTTGTTGCTTTAATGGTGGACGCAGATTTAAAAGCGATCGGTCTATCTGCCCCCAATGGAAATGGTGCTTCAGTCATCCATGACATCGCAACAATCCGTCAAGATATGGTCAGCTACCTATCCTAGTTCTAAAACCTACCTACGAGGCTGAACTCATGACCGCCTTAGATTTAAACAACAAACGCATTCTCGTAACTGGTGGTGCTGGGTTCTTAGGTCGTCAGGTGATAGATCGACTGTGTCAAGCTGGCGCGGATAAAAACAAGATTACCGTAACGCGATCGCGCGATTGCGATTTACGAGTCTTAGAAAACTGCCAGCGTGCGGTTGACCAGCAAGATATTATTATTCATCTGGCTGCCCACGTTGGCGGTATCGGGCTGAATCAAGCTAAACCTGCCGAGCTGTTTTACGATAACTTAATGATGGGGACGCAACTGATCCACTCGGCTTATCAAGCAGGAGTGGAAAAGTTTGTCTGTGTCGGTACGATCTGTGCCTACCCTAAATTTACACCAGTCCCATTCAAAGAAGATGACCTCTGGAATGGCTACCCAGAGGAAACCAACGCCCCCTATGGCATTGCCAAAAAAGCCCTATTAGTACAATTGCAAGCTTATCGCCAACAGTACGGCTTTAATGGTATCTATCTCTTGCCAGTCAACTTATACGGTCCTGAAGATAACTTCGACCCTAAGAGTTCCCACGTCATCCCAGCTTTGATTTGCAAAGTACACAAAGCTCAATTGCGGGGAGACAAGCAAATTCCTGTTTGGGGTGATGGTACTCCCACCCGCGAATTTCTCTACTCAGAAGATGCAGCACGGGGAATTGTCATGGGGACTCAGTTTTATAACGACTCCGAACCTGTGAATTTGGGAACGGGCGAGGAAATTTCAATTCGCGATTTGATTGATTTAATTTGCGAATTAATGGAATATGACGGGGAAATTATTTGGCAAACCGATAAGCCCAACGGTCAACCCCGTCGCTGTTTAGATACCGAAAGGGCAAAACAAGCCTATGATTTTGTGACTCAAGTAGGTTTCAGACAGGGATTGACCAATACGATTGATTGGTATCGAAAGCACGGAGCATAAGTCAAACTTGTAGCAATGGGTTTACGAAGAAGGAGACAGAAGCCAGAAGTCAGGAGTCAGAAGAATAAAAAAACTTTATTTATGGGTTTAATGCCCGTTAAAAAGCAACAATTATGCCCTTGATATTACACGGCTTTAATGCCCTTGGGAACCTCGACAACCGAAAAGCTGTACTACGAGACATAATCAGCTCACTTGCACAATCCCATGTATAAATACATGGGTTACTTCTGACTCCTGACTCCTGGCTCCTTTGAATCATAATATTTATCTGAGTAGGAATTATTGAGTAAACTTTCCCGTACCAAAATTAAAAATTAATGATTAAAACAGTGTAAGGTGGGCAATGCTCACCTTTTTTCGTTGACTAATCTTTGACCGATCGCATATACCTGAAGAAGTAAAGACCGTAATTTCGCTGATATTATTCTCTTTCTGGTGTTTGAAATCAGTATTATTACTGTAGAATTAGGAACTCTGCCAGCTCTATTTTCATCATCGAAGAATAGTAAATTATTTACCGATCGTGATAGTAGTTGTTAGCAGTGATTGTACTCGTACAAGCCAGAGTCAAGAAGGAAATATTGGCTTCTACCCGCCGTCTTGTGCCATGAGCCGCATTGCTTTCATTGCTGGTACGTACTTACCAGAAAGCGATAGTGTTTCAGACTACACTGCTCGCCTACATACTTCCCTCCGCGATCGCGGTGTGGAATCTATTGTACTGACAACTTACTACGCAGCAGAAGCGGCTTACGATCCTCATGCGTTAGGAGTCGTGCATGGATGGCAGTGGGTCGATCTAAAGGCTTTGGTCAAAGCAGTATGGGATAGTGGTGCGGATGCCTTACACATTCAGTACCATCCGCAAATCTACGGTCATCAGCCCGCAATCTTGTTACTACCTTTGTTGTTGCGATTATCTGGGTGGCGATCGCCCATCGTGACGACAGTACACGAGTATGGTAATTGGGAGTGGCAACGAGGATTGCTAGCCCAATTTTCGGGTTGGTTGCAGCAGTATACGTGGTGGGATCGAGAAGGGGGATTTTTGCTGACGTTAAGCAATGCTACAATTGCGATCGCGCCAGAAGCAAAAACCTTAATTCAAGCGAAATTACCTAATATAGAGCGTCGTTTGTGGCACGTTCCAGCAACTCCTAACGTACAAGCGAGCGAAACGGACAGTAGTGCGGCACGCCAGATTTTACGGCAAAACTGCAATTGGCATGAAGATGCACTCGTCATTACCTATTTAGGCTTTCTCCACTCTGGTAACGACTTAGAGACTCTACTACTGGCTTTTAAACAGGTTCTCACAACTCAGCCCCAAGCACGGCTGCTGGTGATGGATAGGAATGATAGCCCAAAATCAACGGTTCAAGACGATAATACGTACCTAACACAACTGCAAACAGCGATCGACGCACTCGAATTACGTTCGTTCGTCCATTTCACAGGATATTTGGACGAGGAAATTGTGTCTCGCTATCTTGCAGGATCGGATATCGGAGTGTTCGATCGCGATGTGAGTCTCAATAATAGTTCTTTGGTGTCGCTTTTATCCCACGGTTTACCAGCGATCGCCACTTATATGCCGTCGTATTTACCAGATACGCATCCATTATTACTTGTCCCGCCGCATGATGTTGCTGCCCTGACAACTGTATTAATAGAACTGATCGATTGCCCCAAAAAACGAAGACAACAGGCTAAAGCCAGTCGAGTTTTTAGCGAAAATTTTAACTGGCAAAATATAACTCAACAGCATTTAGAAATTTATCAAGGTTTATTCGATCGGTAGCAAGAGGTAATATTGAACGGTTGTTAGTTGATAGTAACGCACTAAAAACTAAGAGTGATGCGTTACGCCCAAGGCTAACGCATTCTACGTAGATTTCAAAAATTAAATATTAGCTCTATAGTAATTAACTATTACACTTCTTTTACAGTTTTATTGACATCAGTTTCCTTCTCCCGTTAGGATAAAAAATATTTGTTGAAAAACACTCCAGTAATTTTGATTGCGGCAATCGAGCTTTAAAAAAGGCTGCAAATGGTTCGTCAATTTTGCTTGCAATAAACCTAGCTGAGTTGAGATAGTGACTAACGATACTAGAATTTAGTTTTCGAGGATCAAATCAGACAGATTTAAATTTTTTCTATCTCCTTGGAGATGTGTAAAATTGCCGATTTTGTCATAGTCATCAAAATGACCGTGCATCTGGCAAAGAGGAGATTTAGCAGTGAGAATTAAAACAATTATTAGTTTGTTGCGAGAGACATTTACTGAATGGAACGAAGATAAAGCTTCGCGACTAGCCGCAGCATTGGCATATTACACGGTATTTTCCCTCGCCCCCATGTTGATTATTGCGATCGCGATTGCTGGAGCAGTTTTTGGTGAAGAAGCAGCCAGAGGCGAAATTGTCACGCAGATTCAAGGTTTGGTAGGTAGGGACGGGGCAAAATTTATTGAAACGGCAATTGAAGGCGCTAGTAAACCTCAAGCAGGAACCATTGCTTCTCTGATTAGTATTGCTGTCTTACTATTTGGCGCTTCTGGCTTATTCGCTCAGTTACAAGACTCTTTGAACACGATTTGGGAAGTTCAGCCGAAACCAGGACGGGGTTTAATCGGCATCTTGCGCGATCGCTTTTTGTCATTCACGATGGTACTTGGTGTAGGCTTTTTGCTACTCGTTTCCCTGGTTTTAAGTGCAGGTTTATCAGGTTTGGTTAATTTTTTGGGCAGCTTGCTACCAGGAATCGGGGCATTGTTACAGCTAGCTAACTTCGTCCTCTCTTTTGCCGTGACGACACTACTATTCGGACTGATTTACAAAGTCTTGCCAGATGTCAAAATTGCCTGGAGCGATGTTTGGAGCGGCGCGATCGTCACTTCGCTGCTATTCTCAATTGGTAGGTTTGCTTTGGGACTGTATCTAGGAAACAGTAGTTTTGGTTCTACCTACGGCGCGGCAGGTTCAGTCGTCATTATCTTAGTTTGGGTTTACTATGCTGCCCAAATCCTCTTTTTCGGTGCAGAATTTACTCAAGTTTATGCTAGAAGATATGGTTCTCGCATCGTACCAACAAAAAATGCCATACCGCTAACGGAAAAAAACCGTGACGAGCAAGGAATGAGAACAGATCGCAATCGTCGCCGGAAGACGAGATAGAAGTCGGGATAAGGAAGACAAGGAGGACAAGGGGGACAAGGGGACAAGGAAGCAGAGGAACTTCAGGAGCAATTCTAGTCACCAGTCACTAGCCACTAGTCACTCTCTATTAACAACTGTTTCCCTTCTTTTACCAAATCGAGTCAGAATATCTATCTAGAGGTAGTTGGTAAAGCCTAACTCACAAGTCGCGATTCATGAGTTGGAATCACCTCCAACCAAGGACAAATGACGAATGACAAATGACAAATGACAAAAGCAAAGCGTCGTCTCCCCCGTAAACCAATTATTTCGATTGTCAGGCAGAATGGACGGTTAAACGTTCAGGGGATTAATAAATGGTATTACTACTGGCGCGATCCATACCATTTGTTGATTACTATGCCTTGGTCTTGGTTCTTAGGTATCGTAGCATTTGGATACATATCACTCAATTCTTTGTTTGCGCTTGCCTATTTATTGCAACCAGGTAGCATAGCTAACGCTCGTCCTGGCAATTTCTGGGATGCTTTCTTTTTCAGCATTCAAACAATGGCAACTATTGGCTATGGCGTGATGAATCCGCAGACTGACTACGCTAATGTCCTAGTGGCGATCGAATCTTGGGTGGGTTTATTGGGCGTAGCAATGGGAACGGGAATCGCTTTTGCTCGTTTCTCTCGTCCTACGGCGCGAGTGGTTTTCAGTCGAGTGGCTGTTGTCACAGCTTATGATGGGATTCCAACTTTGATGTTTCGCGTAGCGAATAAACGTCGCAACCAAATTATTGAAGCGCAGATTAGAGTTGTACTGGTACGCGACGAAATGACTGCTGAGGGGCAGTTTATGCGCCGATTGTACGACCTGCCTTTGATACGTGCTAATAACCCAATTTTTATTCTCTCTTGGACGGTGATGCATCCGATTGACGAGTACAGCCCTTTTTACGGCGCTACTTTAGAAGATCTAGAAGCAGCAGAGACAATGTTGGTGGTGACGCTGACTGGCATTGATGAGACTGTATCTCAGATGATTCATGCTCGTCATACATACATTGCTTCAGAGATGTTGTGGCATCATCGGTTTGCTGATATTTTATTCCAAAAGTCTGACGGGCAACGCTATATCGATTACAACCACTTTCATGAGGTAATGCCCGTTTCTAGCCAGAGGGAAGAAACAAATGGAGTCGTATCCCGATCGCCATAATCGTCATAGTAAGCGCAGTTACGCCATGTTAGGAACGGGGGCATTGGGTGGTTATTATGGTGGTTGTCTGCAAAAGGCTGGTTTAGATGTCCATTTTTTGCTTCGCAGCGATTACAACCATGTTTCTCAATCTGGTTTAATTATCGAGTCAACTGACGGGGACTTTACCCTATCCCAAATCAATGCTTACCAAGACGTGAAGGATATGCCATGTTGCGATGTGGTAGCGATCGCGCTGAAAACGACTCAAAATCATCTACTACCCGATCTATTACTTCCAGTTTTAAAAGAAGATGGCGTAGTTTTGGTATTGCAGAATGGTTTGGGCATAGAAGGCGCAGTAGCTGAAATTGTCGGTTCTCATCGAGTTATCGGTGGTATGTGTTTTGTCTGCGCTAATAAAGTTGCCCCAGGACATATTCGCCATTTAGATTACAAGGCGATCTCGCTGGGAGAATATACTGCTGACTATTTTCCGGCAGGAATTACGACAAGAATGCAGCAAATTGCCACTGATTTTGAATCGGCTGGCATTCCCATTGACTTATCAGAAGATTTGCTGTTAGCACGTTGGCAAAAATTGGTATGGAATATTCCCTATAATGGGCTATCTGTCATACTTAATGCTCGAACCGATGAGTTGATGGCAGATGTATCCACTCGGATTTTAGTCGAAGAGTTGATGGCGGAAGTGGTAGCGGGTGCGGCTAGATTCGATCGTCATATTTCCAGTAGTTTTGTCCAAAACATGCTCGATCGCACTGCCAAAATGAAGCCCTATAAAACTAGTATGAAAATTGACTACGATTTGCAGCGTCCTTTGGAAGTTGAAGCGATCGTTGGTAGTCCTTTACGTCTAGCTGAGGCTGCTGGGACAAATCTGCCTCAAATTCGCACTTTGTATCGGCAGTTGAAGTTTTTAGATAGAAAAAATCAGGGGTAGAATTTACTCCTTCCTCTTCGGATAAGCAATCCGCTTGTGATGAAACTGTTGCCAAATGTTGACAAAGGTTTCGGCAATTGTATCCATGTCCGCCCGCGTTAGTCCAGAATCAACTAATTGATTGTCTTGCCAGCGCGATCGCAGAATTTTTTGCACCATTGCTAGAGCTTCCTCTCGCGTCGGTTCTTTGGCTCCTGATTTTCCATCTGCTGGTAGAGTGCGTAAAGCTGCTTCACAGGAATCTGCTAGCATCACCAAGGCTGTTTCTCGCGACTGGGGCGCGGGACCCGCGTAACAAAAATCTCTTTCGTCTACTGTAATGCTATGGTCTTGTCGTGCTATCTGCTGCGCTTGGTGGTGAAAATAGGCGATCGCCATTGTACCTTGATGTTCGGGAATAAAGGCTTGGATTGCCATTGGTAAACGACACTTTCGTGCCATAACCAACCCTTCAGTCACGTGCTTTCTAATAATTGCCGCACTCTCCCAAGGATCGTTAATTTCATCGTGTTTATTCGCTCCACCCATCTGATTCTCAATAAAAGCGAGGGGATCGTGGAGTTTGCCAATATCGTGATATAAGGTTCCCGTCCGCACCAATTCGACGTTGCATCCCAGTGCCCTCGCCGCTGCCTCTGCCAGAGTGGAGACAAACAGCGTGTGTTGGAAGGTTCCGGGGGCTTCCGTTGCCAAACGCTTTAATAATGGTCGGTTGGGGTTGGCAAGTTCTGCTAGCCGAATTGGGGTAACTAGATCGAAAAAATGCTCCAAATAGGGGCTAATGCCGATCGCGATCGCGCTCCAGACAATCCCTGCAAGGCTAAATAAACCAGCTTGAAGGGCAACATTGTACCAATTCCAGACTGAATCAGTCCCGATCGCGCTGAGTACGACTTTCCCGAGCAGGTAAGCTAATCCTTGGATTGCACTAACCGCGACTCCGATTAGAGCTAACTCTTCTCGCGATCGCATCCACCCAGCCATCCAACTAGCTAGCATTCCGCCAGCTAAGCCTGTTAACAAAGACTTGCCGCTAATATCCATTCCTATAGGTACAAGCAGCCCCAGCAACCCTACAACTGTGCCACCAATGGGGAAGCCGTAGAAGCTACCTAGTAACAGTCCTACGGCAGGTAAGTTAATATACCGTAAATTCAGTCTTAAGAGTAGTGGAGTACTCAACGCTAGCAACAAAATTAGAACACAATCACGCTGCCGCAGTTTCTGCCGCTCTAATTTCCAGGCAATCCAGACAAAAATACCAACGGCTATACTAACGATCCCACCAAATTTTGATAGCCCCGACCAACCGATTCCTCGTCGCGACAGACCGAAATAGTCAAGGGTGATAAATGCAACATGGTCGATCGTTTCGCCTTTTCTAACTATGACTTCGCCTCGCTCCAAATTCAGCATTTGGGGGGCAATTTTTGCGACTGCTTCAGCTGCTGCTAACTTTGTTTGTGCTTCGTCTTCTTTAAGATTTGGTTCGAGGACGGTTAACAGCATTTGGGTTGCTAGAGGTTCCAGCTGCGGTGGTACATGCGATCGCACTTGTAAGTTCACCGCTGTTTGCAAAGTGTCGGATGATATGCCTCGATAAACTCCTTGGGCGAGAATGCGTTGTGTAGTGGCGCGGATACCTGCAACTGTCTTCGACCAAATGGGATCGGATAAATCTAACCAGGACGATTCGTAAAGAGTCGGCGGAGTTGCTTTTTGTAATTGCGCTAGTTGTGATAAAGCTTGAGCGTATTGCTGGCGGACTTGAGATAGCTTTGCCATTAACATCGAGAACTGTTGAGATTTCGCTGTTTTCAAGCGATAAGCATTCAGTTCCCTTGCTGCCTGAGCCATTGCCTCATTTTCAAATCTTTCGATTTTAACCGGAGCAAAGTTCGTTGTCGCGGCATTTTGCTTGCGTTCTCGACTTTGCGCGTCTCGTAAAAAGGCTAAGACTTGCTGCCACTGAAAATCTGGGCAGCTGCGTAGATAAATTTGTGCTGCTGTAGATAAGTTGGTTGTGGTTGTAAATGGAAAATCTCCTGCTAACTGCCGCAGTCGCTCTCCCTGTGTCAAGTTAGCTTGCAACTTTTGCCAAATTTTTTGGTTTGCCGTCGAGTCAATGACTAAGATTGGCTCTGCTTTTCTCCATGCAATTTGGCGGTTTTGGGCTGTAGTCTTCGTATCGACAATTTGAGCTGCTTTAGGGGCGCGAATTGTCTCTGGTGCGATCGTGCCTTCATCTAGCCGAGGTTGGTTGGCAAAGCGATGTCCCAGCATTATGCTCAGCAATACCACTGCCAGTATCAGGAGCGCAGAGGTGCGTTCTCTGCGCACTTTAGGAGGTTTTTTAGCTTTAACTCCTGGTTGAGCTTGGCATATTTGACGAGTTAATTTCTGCTGGTTTGGTCGCAATTGCCACCACTTCTTGAGTTGCAGGTCGAGCAATTCAAATAGCGTACGCTTTTTCATTACCCTTATTACATGCAATCGGCATGGAGCAAAAAGTTAAATGGCATAAAGCCTCATCTGTAATCTTAGGTTGAATGACAATAATTACATCCAGTCTATGGATCTTTCCACAATGAGATCTCGCAACTGACGTTTAAGCTTATTGCCTGTTCTACAACTCAAGTATTTAGAAACTAAACTTTCCTGAAATCAAATTTTTCAGATCGATTTTGGAAAGACAACTATTATTCTCAGCGCCTCCGCACGATTTTAGGAGCAGCAATTGCGACTATTTGATTGTTGGCAGTAGCTCGATCGCTCTGCTGATAGACTCCCGACCACACTGCGACTAGTACATCACACAATCTTAGCACTTCAGTCTGATTTGTCACCCCTATTGCCAGTGCTTGAGTAGCTGGAATGCTTGCCACGCCATTGTAAGCTCCTGAAAGCGCACCCGCGATCGCGCTCGTCACGCCAGAGCGATCGCTTATTGCTGCTCTTTGAACGGTCAAGCGAAAATCTGCTGGGGTACTCAGGTAGCAAAAAAACGCCAGAGCGATTTGACTGCTCAATTCATGGGGTTGTCCTAACTGAGCGATCGCTCTTTCCAATCCTACTCGTTCGTCCAGTAGCTCTTTGACTTGTGAGAGTTTTGCAGCTGTTGCAGTTGGGGATGCTCCTACAAAGGCAATTGCTTGGGAAATTATCTCGATTGGGTTCGATTTTGCTTGTAAAGCAGTGGCGATTGCTTGTCCTATTGCTAAGGTTCCATCTCGGCTTTCTGGCTCATCCCGATCGATCGCGACTAGCGCCAATTGCAAATTTTGCCGCAGCTTCAACTCATTCTCATGAAAAAATACTGATATGGGAAGAGTTGCTAAAGGTGAAGCGATTGAATTACCAGTCAACTCTTTTGTCATGGATTTGTGCCACGCTTCATAATCGAACCTACCGAGCGCGATCAAAGTTTTTATTCCTTGCAATACTGAGTCAAGCAACTCCGATTGGGAGGAGTTATCGATTGCCCTTTCAGATAGTTTCGCCTTAAGTCTAGGGTGGTTTGCAACCTCGCCAACTGCCATTCCTAGCATCGTGCCGCGAAATCGACTATGAATCGAGTAACTCATTAATTGGAGTGCCTGATATGGTGAATCAAGGCGTGTAAACCTAAGCGATAGCTCTGTACGCCAAAACCACTAATTTGCCCGATTGCCACCGCTGCAATATAGGAGTGATGGCGAAAAGATTCTCGTTGATAGATATTACTTAAATGAACTTCTACTGTAGGCATTTTTACCGCAGCGATCGCATCTCGCAGCGCCACGCTTGTATGGGTATAGGCACCCGCATTAATCAAAATTCCCTGGAATTCCGTCTTAGCTGCTTGGATCGCATCCACTAACACGCCTTCATGGTTAGACTGCATCGCCTCTACTTCGGCTTGCAGCTGATTCCCTTCTGTCACTAACATACTATCGATTTCTGCCAACGTCACCGAACCATAAATTCCTGGCTCTCTTGCTCCCAGTAGGTTTAAATTCGGTCCATGAAGCACGAGGACTTTGATTAGTAACGAATGAGAAGACACGCCATTCAAGCCTGTTCGATACTTATCTGTGACGACGAGTGCGGCGGTCATCAACTGGAATTGGGATCGGCTCTGGTTCCGGTTCAGCTTCCGGTTCTAGCAAGGCTTCAATTAGCTTGCGCGCCCATTCTTTCAGCTTTTCCAGTACCCGATCTATGTAATCCATCGAACCGATTACTCCTGCAAAACTACCTTGATTTCTTGATGATAATCGATTGGAATCTATCTTTGTGCGCTCTTGATTTTTCCGCTACTTATTCTTTATATTTGCTTAGCTTTTTGCTGTTGCTATCACACAAAGTTTAACTTTTTCAAGTCAAAATGTAGCTTAGCTACTTATTCTCAACCGTTTTAACTGTCTCTTCCCTTTGCTCTACCAACATTTTGTTGGGAAAACAAAGGTGACAGCTTAATTTTTTTATTTAATATAAAGATATCACAAATTCCAACAGCAGACACATCTCTCTTTTGAGGGAATGGTTATCAGTTATCAGTGACTAGTGACTGGTGACTAGTGACTAGAATTGCTCCCTCAGCTCCCGAGAGCCTCCCCAGCTCAAGAGCAGCTCTCTTCTCCCCCCTGCTCCTTGCTAGGCGGCTTTACTGGCGAGGACACCTCGCCAGCCGCTCGCTTCCCTGCTCCCTGCTCCCTAGCCTGTAGTAGGCGGCGCAAGAGATCGAGAGCGGTGCAGGCGCTAACGTGGCGAATCAGAGCGCGATCGCGTCCAGTTCCGAAATGATTTTCAAAACTTTGAACCTTGCCATCAGCTCCCGCCAAACCGATATACACTAAGCCAACAGGTTTGGTTGCCGTACCACCATCGGGTCCGGCAATTCCTGTGATGCTCAAACCCCAAGTCGTACCGAGACGCGATCGCACTCCTACTGCC
Source organism: Chroococcidiopsis sp. [FACHB-1243] (assembly GCF_014696895.1). Taxonomy (NCBI): domain Bacteria; kingdom Bacillati; phylum Cyanobacteriota; class Cyanophyceae; order Chroococcidiopsidales; family Chroococcidiopsidaceae; genus Chroococcidiopsis; species Chroococcidiopsis sp. [FACHB-1243]. Next base: position 97,308 of record NZ_JACJQX010000018.1, read on the forward strand.
ATTTGTTCGGCGACGATCGCGCTGACAGCGCCAAATTGACTCAAATCATCAGGATTAACGCCCAAAACAGAAATTTTTACTGCATTGTCGTAGGAGATAACTCCCCCCCAGAAATATCTAGAACTACCTGGTATGTCCGTGAGCATCTGACCCAAGCCACCACCCGTGCAGGATTCCGCCACACTCAGAGTTTCTCCCGCCGCAGTTAACAATTTACCGACTGCCGAGGCTAAAGTTTCTTCGTCAGAACCGAAATAATTTAAGTCTCCAATTTCCTGCAATTGTCGAGCCACTGGAGCAATAATTTGCTTGGCTGTTTCTGAAGAAGTTGCTTTTGCCGAAACACGCAACTTTACCTCTCCCTGGCTGGCATAAGGAGCAACGGTAGGGTTAGGTAAATTGAGAAAGGCTGCTGCTTTTTCTGCTAGAGCTGCTTCGGCAACACCCCAGAATTTCAAAGTTTGGCTGTAAATAATTTCTTGACCGTAACCAAGACTCTTAAGGTAAGGCACGGCGGTTTCTTGCCACATTCGCTGCATTTCCGACGGTACGCCAGGAAAGGTGAGAATTGCCACTCCAGATCGCGGTTGCCAGAGAATACCTGGGGCGGTTCCACCTGGATTAGGTAAGATTGCCGCACTTTTAGGCAGTAGAGCTTGCTTGCGATTGCTAGGAGACATTTTTCGCCCGCGTGCAGCATATTTGCGAGTAATGTCTTCAATAATTTCTTGGTGTTCTGCGAGCGGTACGCCAAAGAAATCGGCTAAAGTTTCGTGGGTGAGATCGTCGGGTGTAGGACCTAATCCACCTGTAAAGATGAGAACTTGAGTCGAGTTATCCTGAGTTGATGTTCGTTCTAGAGCGACTTGAATCGCGTGTTTAATTCTTGCCGGATTATCCCCCACTACAGTTTGATAGTAATGGGGAATTCCCAGATTTGCTAATTGCTGAGCTAAAAATTGCGCGTTGGTGTTGAGAATATCACCCAGCAGTAATTCAGTTCCAACACAAATGATTTCAGCACTCATTGAATTTTAGATTTTAAATTTTGGATTTTGGATTCAATCCAAAATCCAAAATCCTGAATTTTATGCTAGGGCAGGTACGGGAACGTTGAGATGCGGGTAGAGGGGGAAGCGATCGCACAATGCCGCGACTCGGCGGCGACAGTCTTGCGCTACGGTATCATCTTGAGGATGTAGCAGGCGATCGGCGATAATATTGGCAATTTCGGTAAATTCTTCCGTACCCATGCCTCGTGTGGTCATGGCTGGGGACCCCAAACGGATACCACTGGTAACAAAAGGCGATTCTGTATCGAAAGGGACTGTATTCTTATTAGCGGTGATATTTGTTTCACCTAAAAGGCGATCGCCTTCTTTACCTGTCATGCTAATACAGCGCAAGTCAACCAGCATCAAATGATTTTCTGTACCGTTGGATACGAGTTTGAAACCTCTGTTTTGTAATTGAGCCGCCATAGCTTTTGCATTTTCAATAACTTGAGCTGCATAAGTTTTGAATTGAGGCTGCAATGCTTCGCCAAAGGCAACTGCTTTCGCTGCGATGACGTGTTCCAAGGGTCCGCCTTGGCTACCAGGGAACACGGATTTATCTAATTTTTTACCCAGTTCTAGATCGCGGGTGAGAATTAATCCACCTCTTGGTCCGCGCAAAGTTTTATGTGTGGTTGTCGTGACCACATCGCAGTAGGGAATGGGGTTAGGATGCAAGCCAGTAGCAACCAAGCCAGCAATGTGAGCGATATCGGCTAATAAGTAAGCACCAACTTCATCGGCGATCGCTTTAAACTTTTCAAAGTCAATTATGCGTGGATAAGCAGAATAACCGCAAATGAGTAGCTTGGGACGATGTTGCAGCGCCAATTCCCGAATTTGGTCGTAGTCCAATTGTTCGGTCTGGGGATTCACGCCGTAATGGTGAACTTTGAACCACTTCCCAGAGAAATTTACGGGCGAACCGTGGGTTAAGTGTCCGCCGTGGGATAAATCCATCCCCATAATTGCGTCTCCTGGCTCTAGCAGAGTCATGAAGACAGCAAAATTAGCTTGAGCGCCAGAATGGGGTTGAACGTTGGCATGAGCTGCACCAAACAGTTGTTTGACGCGATCGATCGCTAATTGCTCGACGCGATCGATATATTCACAACCGCCGTAATAACGCTTTCCAGGTAAGCCTTCAGCATATTTATTGGTCAATACCGAACCCTGGGCAGCTAAAACGGCAGCCGAGGTAAAGTTTTCACTAGCAATTAATTCTAAGTGGTCGCGCTGGCGCTGAAGTTCGCCGCTAATTAATTCAGCCACAACCGGATCGGAGGAAGCAAGTAAATCTAAGTTAGTCGAAGACACTGTGGTTAACCTTAAGCAATTTACACGACTGTACCTGTCTAGATTAATAGGAGCGATCGCGTTTTCCGAAACCACACCATCAATCAAAATTCGCGGACAGCATAACTCAACATAGATACTTTAACTCAATCATAGGGAGCAGGGAGCAGGGGAGCAGGGAGGGACAAGGGAGACAAGGGAGACAAGGGGGCAACTACCCATTACTCATTACCCATTACCAACTACCAACGTGGATATTAAGCTCTGTATGCCCCATAACACTCTTTCTGAGTGACTAGCATAAAATTGACTTAAGGGATTATAGGATATTCTGGAGGGATCTGGATGTTAGTGATTTTGATGGAAGATCGAATCCTTGCCCCTCAGCAAGTTTGCCAAAGCTGTTTGCTTGCCGATCGTGCTGGACAGCCACGTTGGAGACAAGGACAATTACGCTGTGGTCAAGCTGTACCTAAACTCTCCCCAGGACAACCAGATCAGTACGAATGCATGATGGGCTTCCGCATTGCCAATGTTGAATGATGGTAGTGCATCGCAAGTCGCAAGTCGCAATTAACTAGTCACTGGTCATCGGTCGCTGGTCGCTGACAACTGATAACTGTAAAACCTGCGCTATCCTGTGCATATGAAGAGTTAAATCCAAATAAATTCTTTTAGGAGAATAAATAATGGCTTGGCGCGGGTCTACTACGGTGCAAGAGCGAATCTTTGCTTGTTTACCATATTTACTGCCCTTGATGCATGGGTTTGCATTTGGCGTTTTCTTACTGCGAGAATTTCCAGTTCTACAATATTTATTTCTACCGCTGATACCTTTATTGCAAATATACAGTAGTATACCTTTTGCTAGTTTAATTGTCTTTTTTGCTTTATATCTATTGGTAGTTAGAAATGAAAGCATCAGCCACTTTATTCGTTTCAATACCATGCAAGCAATTTTAATTGATATTGTGATATTTTTGTGTGGGTTGGTGCTGCCAATTTTGGCTCCAATTCCTGGGGCTAGTTTTGCTACGCAGACTATAGCCAGTACAATTTTCCTTGGAATAGTGGCAGCTGTAGCGTTTGCTGTAACTCAGTCTCTAAGAGGAAAATATGCAGAAATTCCTGCTCTCTCTGATGCAGTTCATATGCAGGTGAGATAGATATTTTGCGATTGGTCATTGGCAATCTGAGTGCAAGAGACTTATCTATTTTATAAAAGTCGATTGCACATTTTACTGCTTTTAACAATCTTGTTGTTTTAGTCATGAAAAAATTATAAGTTTTGAATTGTCGATTCAGAATTCTCGTTGGCGTACCTTAAAATTACAGTATTTTCTAAGCGACCAATCCCTTCAATCTCAACGCGGATGCGATCGCCTGCATTCAGCGCTCCTACCCCAGGAGGAGTTCCAGTCAAGACGACATCCCCAGGTAACAGCGTCATGACTTGACTGATGTAGGACACGAGGATGGATGGAGAATACACCATTTCTTCGATGCTGGCAGATTGTACGGGTTGGGGGTTATCGTTTAAAAATGTCTGTAGCTGGGCAGATGGATTGATTTCTCTGACGATCCAGGGACCAAGAGGGCAAAAGGTATCAAATCCTTTGGCTCGCGTCCACTGACTGTCCTGCCTTTGTAAATCTCGCGCCGTGATATCGTTAGCGATCGTGTAGCCCCAAATTTTTTTCTGTGCTTGTTCTGGCGTGCAATCTGAAGTGCGATCGCCAATCACTAAAGCTAATTCTCCTTCATAGTCTACCCGTCTCGACTGTTGCGGGTATTTAATTTCCGTCGCCGTGGCAATCACTGCTGAAGGTGGCTTCAGAAACAACAAAGGTTCCTTCGGTACGCTTGAACCCATTTCTGCTGCATGTTCCACGTAGTTTTTACCTACTGCTACGATTTTGGAGGGAGCGCAAGGTGCGAGAATCTGATATTCATCTGGTGTTAAGCTTTCCTCCGTAGGCTGTCCTTGTAGCCAAGGCGGAGCATCTAATAGCAGAACTTCCAAGCTAAGTTGGAGTATGCCGTAGTAGATGCGTCCCTCTAGAGATTGAACTCGAATGTAGCGTTGCGCCATAAAGTGTTATTAGATACCCGATCGTTTACTCTACCGTTTGAGCGTGAATTTTTGTGTTGATAGTTTTACAAAGCATTTTTTCGTTGGTCGTTGGTCGTTGGGAAGTGAGTCGTGAGTCGTGAGTGACTTGTGGCTGGACTCAATTCTTGTCACCGGTTCCACTAGCCACTAGCCACTAGCCACTGATAACTGATGACTACTTAATAGTTTGTGCGATCGCAATGTCAATCGATTTAAGAAATACAAATTCTGCTTGTGCTTCTATTTTGGTAGAAACATGGCGACGGTTGGGACTCAATACTGCTGTCATTTGTCCTGGTTCGCGTTCTACCCCACTGACAATCGCTTTCTTGCAAGCCTCAGAAGTTGAGGCAATTTCCGTGTTAGATGAGCGTTCTGCTGCCTTTTTCGCCTTGGGAATTGCTAAACAAACGAGTAAACCTGTAGTTGTCGTCGTCACCTCCGGTACGGCTGGAGTTAACTGCTATCCCGCAATCGTGGAAGCAAGGGAAAGTCGAGTGCCTTTAATAGTTCTAACAGCCGATCGACCTCCTGAATTGAGACACTGCCATTCTGGACAAACGATCGATCAGTTAAAGTTATTTGGCTCTTATCCTAACTGGCAAGCAGAATTAGCTCTACCATCTTTAGAAATCTCGACGCTCAGATATTTGCGCCAAACAGCGATTTATGCGTGGGAACGGGCGCTATACCCCGTCCCTGGAGTCATTCATCTCAATATACCTTTTCGCGACCCCCTCGCACCCATACCCGATGGCAATAATTCTGAATTTATCTCCTCTCAACTAGAATTAGAAGACTTTTTTGCTGGGATCGAAGCCGATCGCCACGCGCATCTGTTCCTCCCTACAACTCCCGTACGGGTGGGTTTGTTCAAATTGTTTACGAGTCAAAAGATATCTGGGTTAAACCCATCCCTACCCGTCTTTTGGCAACAGCTCGAACGCGGTATCATCATCGCTGGTATTGCTCAACCACAGAACCCGCGAGAATATTGTGGAGCGATCGCACAACTTGCTAAAACAGTGAAATTCCCAGTTCTAGCAGAGGGGTTATCTCCAGCCAGAAATTATGCCGAACTCAATCCCTATCTCATTTCTACCTACGATTTAATTCTCCGGCAACCGCAACTAGCAGATAAACTCAAGCCGGACGTGGTAATCCAAATTGGGGAATTGCCTACAAGTAAAGAGTTACGTAGTTGGCTCGATCGCACTCAACCGCAGCGTTGGATTGTCGATCCTAGCGACCAAAATCTAGACCCTCTACATGGCAAAACGACTCATTTGCGCCTTTGTGTGGAACAGCTAGCTCAAATCTATCCTACAAAGCCAAAGCTACCTAGTGACTATCTTCAGCTATGGTGCGACTTAGAGACTAAGGTGAGAGGTGTTGTAGATGGGGCGATCGCCAACCTGAATCAACCGTTTGAAGGTAAGGTAGCTTGGATGCTCTCTCAAATACTCCCCCCGGGTACGCCACTGTTTATTGCCAATAGTATGCCCGTGCGCGATGTAGAATTTTTTTGGATGCCTAGTAATTCTGGCGTGCGACCTTTTGTGAATCGCGGCGCAAATGGCATTGATGGTACTTTATCTACTGCTTTAGGAATTGCTCATCACAATCAAAGCAGTGTCATGCTAACTGGAGACTTAGCTTTATTGCACGATACTAATGGCTTTCTCATTGGCAAAAAACTTAAGGGTCATTTAACAATTGTGCTGATTAATAACAATGGTGGCGGAATTTTTGAAATGCTGCCAATTTCTCAGTTCGATCCACCCTTTGAAGAGTTTTTTGCTACGCCACAAGATATTGATTTCGCTTGCCTTTGTCAGACTTATGGTGTAGAACATGAATTAATTGCGACTTGGGAAGATTTGCGACAAAAGCTAAAGTTTTTACCAGCAAGCGGAATTCGAGTTTTAGAGTTGAGAACGAACAGAAAAGCTGATGCTCGATGGCGACAAGAAAATTTAGCAAAATTTGTCAAAGGAATTTGAAGTTAGGCATTGGTCATTTGTCATTCGTCATTTGTCATTTGTCATTGGTAAATTTCCCAAATCTCTGATAACTGATAACCGATAACTGATGAAAAGAATTTCTGCTACCTTAGCGGTCTTAATTGCGATCGCAACAGCGCTTCCAACTCAGGCTCAAATAACAACAGAGCCGAAGTATTTTCGCAGTAGTTTTTATAAAAACAACCCATCAGACTGTAAGGTTTTTTATCCCGTTCCAGTTGGTGCAGTCCCTAGCCGCAAAGCAAAGGATGATACTTGCTTACCACCACCATTAGCAATTATTCCTGGGTATGGGAAAGACTATACGCGCTTAATGAAAACAGGAATTCGAGCTGGAATTAGGGGTGATTACAATACGGCTTTAATTAACTTTCGTCGCGCTCAACAAATTGAGATTTCTAAAGACCATTTGGGCTATACTAATCGCGAGGCGTTGAGGGGAATTAATGGAGCGATGGTAGCCCAAAGATATCAATTAGAGCCTCATCCAGTGAAAAGACTCACGCCAAAATTTTTCTGGTACTACTGGACTGGTACGGGCGATCGCGGTAACTGGGGTAGGAACATTATCGAGTATCGACGGTAAATCTTGCTGTTAGGGAGCATCCTAAAAGCACAATTTGCGCTTTTAGGATGCTCCCTATTCCCTGCTATCTTGTTTTTCTAAAAATCAGCATGAAAAACTTAATAAATTTGAGAAAATCTTACCATCAACATCATTATTACAACTAACCCACTTACCCAAACCAATAGCGAACCCCAACTCAAAGAATTTTGGTTGAATTGCTGCGATACACCTTTTACCAGTCTATTTAAATTTGCCATATTATTTGTATACTCCGAAACTATGTATCCTACAATACTGAAACTTTTTTGTATATTTAGATCGAAATAGCAATGAAACTTAGTTAATAGAAATAAAAGTTCAAATATAACTCAGGCTTCAATCCATGATTTTAAGCTGAGGTCGTGTGACTCGCTGTGAGAAAGCCTTGCTTTACAAGGGAGGAATAAGAAAGGGTGGGATATTGCCTTAGCACTATACAAAATACATATTTACTAGTACAATTGTACCAATAAATATAGAGGGTTAGAATCCTGATGAAGTTCTCTAAGCTCGATCTGGGTAATCTTGTAGCAGTCGGTCATTCAGATGGTTATTTAGGGCTGTTAATCGACCGAGGAAATGAGTTTGAGTTAGTGGAAGTTCCCGCCCCGCTTGAAGCTTGTGAAGGTTTGCAACACGTCAATTCATTGGTTAATACTAGTGCATTACCTGCTGCCTCTGAAGCTCTAAAAATGCTACCAGTTCGGTCTACAATAGCAACATCAATTGGTTATGACTGCAACGATCGCATTTTGCAAGTTGAGTTTAGCAGTGGCAGCGTATATCAGTATGCAGATGTAGAACCGGAAACTTGGGAAGCTTTACAAGAAACCAATTCTTTAGGAAGATTTTATAATAACAATATTAAAGGTCAATACGATTGCCAGCGAATTGACTATATCGACTGCGATTACAGCGAAGAAGAATGTTGCTAGGCTATATTATTTAAATTTTTTGGCGACTTTATGAGCTACTGAAAATCCATCTTCTGTAATGGCTTTTTGCCAATTATTCGTTCTCTCCAATGTCATTTTTTCTACAAAAATTAGTTAATATTTCAATTTTCTACGATTTATCTAATTCTAATTTATCTCGAAGGATTTGTTCAATTTCCGCTTGAGTTTGTTCGGCAGGATATTTTATAGCGTTGGGCTGACGACGATTGACAAACAATTCGTGAATAGCTTCATCGTCGGTACGATGTTTTTTTTATGTAAGCTATTAGCTGTTGCTTGGTCATTTCTTTAAAATCAGGCTTCGTACAATAAACTTCCAACTTCCATCGCGTTGAACAACTATCTGAATCCCATCTCCAGCTAAAATAAATGTTTCTCCACTTTTAACCCTTCCAGCATGATTCGCCCTTGTGTTTGAAAGCGACGCTATATTGGCAAAGGATCGCAGTTTTTAAAGTGTTCGATGACCATGAATAGCATATAGATATAGTTAAAGTAAAGTTACGCCAAGTTTCATCATGACCAAACTGATTGTCATCACGGGGGTAAGTCGCGGTTTGGGGCTTGCCATGACGGAAGGATTCATTCAAGCCGGACATACAGTTGTAGGTTGCGCCCGTTCTGAGACGGCTGTAGAGAAACTATCTCAGCAGTATAATTCGCCGCACGATTTTGCGGTAGTAGACGTTGCCGATAACCAGCAGGTGAAAACTTGGGCAGAACGAGTACTTTCGCGCCACGGCGTGCCAGATTTACTAATTAATAATGCAGCTATAATTAATCCTCTAGCCTCACTGTGGCAAATTCCTGTTGAAGAATTCGATCGCCTGATTGATGTCAATATCAAGGGAGTTGTAAACGTTATCCGTCACTTTGTCCCCGCCATGAAGGAGAAAAATCGGGGTGTTATCGTCAACTTGAGTTCTGGTTGGGGTCGTTCCACTTCCCCAGAGGTTGCACCATACTGTGCGTCAAAATGGGCAATTGAGGGACTTACTAGGTCTTTGGCACAGGAATTACCCTCTGGAATGGCAGCGATTCCCCTCAACCCCGGCATCATTCATACAGATATGCTGGAAATTTGTTATGGAGAGGAAGCAGCAGTTTATACTGCGATAAAAGATTGGGTTAAGCAAGCCGTACCATTTCTACTTAAATTGAGTCCAAAGGATAATGGAATGCCGTTGACGGTTCCGGTTTGATTGAGATATGCATTCGTAGGGGCGGGTTTGCCAGCAATATTTGGTCGCAGTCAGAGATAATTGGTAAACCCGCCCGTACAAAAGTCAAAACATTCAAAAATTGGGATTGAGATGTAACGACAGTTTGATATGAGTAAAATTTTAGATGTAACTCTTTCGATGGAAGTTGCCAAACGGATTAAGAGTAAAGCAACTAAGTGTTTTGATAACGCCTATAAAGCGGCGCTGTTGATGGAGGAATCGGTCTACGTGCAGGGCTTTTTAGTCTTTGCCAGCGCGCCGGGTGAAATGGTAGAGTATGGCTGGCTCGAATTAGGCGATCGCATTGTCGATCCGACATTTCCCCATCTGGATCGCCACATGGAAACACTCTATTACTTTCCCGCCCAGCGCCTCACCGTGCCACAACTCAAGGCAACCATAGAAGAGTCAAAAGAAGATTACCCAGAAGACGACCCCTTACCAGTCTATGGAGAAGCCCCTTATGAGTATTATGGCGATGTCATGCTAGGTGGTGCTGATTATGCTGCAGCATTCAAAGACGCTGAGGCAAAGTGCCGAGAAATTGAGCAAACTGGGGAGTGGGGAGTGGGGAGTGGGGAGTCGGGATAAGAGAACTAAAGCAGCTAAAGGAGACGATTTAATTCCGAATTCCGAACTCCGAATTCCGAATTCTCCTCAGTAGCTATCGTTATCGTTAGCCATCTGCATTTCTAGTAGGTGGTTGGCGTGATTGAGTCGATTGGCGATCGCCTGTCGCCAGACGAGTTCCACTTCTGGATCTGCCAATACTTCTTGTGCCAGTTGTCTGTAAACAGCACTAGTAGCAGCATTAACCTGTTCTAGCAGTCTGAGGTTGTGATAGATAGTTCTAGGTGAAATTTTTGTCATATGGTTATTAGTCATTGGTCATTGGTCATTGGTTATTGGTCGCAAATAACTGTCAACTGATAACTGACAACTGATAACTGTTAAAAAGGTAAATCCGTGCTACCCATGAGATAGAGGTCGCACTCGCGGGCTGCACCGCGACCCTCGTTGAATGCCCAAACGACTAGGCTTTGTCCGCGACGACAATCGCCAGCGGCGAAAACTCCAGGGATGCTGGTAGCATACTTACCATAGTCGGCTTTGATGTTGCTGCGGGGGTCGCGATCGAGTCTGAGGGCATCAATTAGGGGTTGTTCGGGTCCGAGGAAACCCATTGCTAGTAAAACAAGTTGGGCAGGTATGACTCTTTCCGTACCTGGGACTTGCTGCGGCACAAACTGCCCTTTGTCGTTTTTTGTCCATTCTATTTGTACCGTGTGGACGGCTTTGACGCAGCCGTTCTCATCGCCTTCAAATTTAGTCGCAGTGGTGATGTATGCGCGGGGGTCAGCGCCAAATTTAGCTGCTGCTTCCTCCTGTCCGTAATCCATTTTGTAGATTTTGGGATATTCGGGCCACGGGTTATTTGCGGCACGGGTGAGGGGCGGTTGGGGCATAATTTCCAATTGGACGATGCTGTTGCAACTATGGCGGATTGACGTACCGACACAATCGGTTCCAGTATCGCCACCGCCAATAATTACCACATCTTTATCGGCAGCAGAGATGAAATTGTCGCCTCTACGATCGTCTAGAATTGCTTGAGTGTTGGTGGTGAGGAAATCCATTGCAAAGTGAATTCCCTTCAATTCTCGTCCTTCGATAGGTAAGTCGCGGGGTTTGGTCGCACCGACACAGAGGACTACAGCATCAAATTCTTTTAGCAGAGTTTCCGCAGAGATGTCTTTACCAATTTCGGTATCGCAAACAAATTTTACGCCTTCCTGTTCCAAAATATCGAGGCGGCGCTGGACGACTTCCCGCTTGTCGAGTTTCATGTTGGGGATACCATACATTAACAATCCGCCTGGGCGATCGGCGCGTTCAAATACCGTGACCCAATGTCCTGCTGTATTCAGTTGCGCTGCGGCACACAACCCCGCCGGACCCGAACCGACAACGGCAACTTTTTTACCCGTGCGCTTTTCTGGGGGATGCGGTTCGATCCAGCCTGCTTCCCAACCTTTATCAGCGATCGCATTTTCAATATTTTTGATCGTCACGGGAGGGTTATTAATTCCCAAAACGCAAGCGCCTTCACACGGTGCAGGACAGACGCGACCCGTAAATTCGGGGAAGTTATTAGTTTTGTGCAGGCGATCGAGGGCTTCGCGCCAAAGTCCGCGATAAATCAGGTCGTTCCACTCAGGAATTAGGTTATTAATCGGACAACCGCTTGCCATGCCATTGATGACCGTACCCGTGTGGCAAAACGGTACGCCACAATCCATACAACGCGCGCCTTGGGTGCGAAGTTTCTCCTCTGGCATGTGGATGTGAAACTCGTCCCAGTTGTGGATGCGATCGAGTGGCGCAGCTTCCGATGCCACTTCGCGGAGATATTCGATAAAGCCTGTTGGTTTGCCCATAGTTTAAAGGTGGTGCGTGGTGCGTGGTACGTGGTGGATTAGTGAGATTTTGTAGTAGGGTGCGTTAGTCATAACGCACCCTACTGGTCACTGAATTAGCTGCCGCCAATGCGGGAGACATCGCGGACATTTTCTTCAAAGGCAGCGGTGAGGGCATCGTCACCACTTAAGCCAGAGGCGATCGCTTGTTGTAAAGCTTGCAGTACGCGCTTGTAGTCCCGTGGCATCACCTTGACGAATCTGGCGATCGCATCTTCCCAGTTGGCGAGAACTTGCTTTGCTTTCTGGCTGTCGGTATAGTCGGCGTGTTTCTGAATCATTTGCCGCACGATCGCGATTTCTTCTGGATCTTCGAGTCTTTCCAGTCCTACCATTTGCGTGTTGCAACGGGTAGCAAAATCGCCTTTCTCGTCGAGGATGTAAGCAACACCACCACTCATTCCTGCAGCAAAGTTACGTCCGGTCGTACCGAGAATGACAACTTTACCACCAGTCATGTATTCACAACCGTGATCGCCTACGCCTTCCACAACGGTATTGACACCAGAATTACGCACGCAGAAGCGTTCTCCGGCAACACCGGAAATATATGTCTCGCCACTGGTTGCACCGTAGAAAGCAACATTCCCAATGATGATGTTTTCTTCTGAGACAAATGTAGACTCTACAGGTGGATAGACAATAATCTTGCCACCGCTAAGTCCTTTACCCAGGTAATCGTTAGCATCGCCTTCAAGTTCTAGAGTTACGCCTTTGGGGACGAATGCACCGAAACTCTGTCCTGCACTACCTTGGAAATGTAGGTGTACGGTGTCTTTGGGTAAACCATCCCAATGACGTTTGCTGATTTCGTTTCCGAGAATCGTGCCGACGACGCGATTGATATTTTTAATCGGTAGAGTGGCTTTGATTGGTTTACCGTGTTCGATCGCCTCTTGACATAATTCCAGTAATACTGTCATGTCGAGGGACTGTTCTAACCCGTGGTCTTGGGGAATTTGACAGTAACGCCCGACTTCTGCCCCAACTTGCGGTTGGTAGAGAATTTTCGACAAGTCAATGCCCTTAGCTTTCCAATGGGCGATCGCTTGTTTTGCTTCTAGTACTTCAGTGCGACCCACCATTTCATTCAAGCTGCGGAAACCGAGTTGTGCCATAATTTCTCGTACTTCCTGGGCGATGAACTTCATAAAGTTAACTGCATGTTCTGGATCGCCCGTAAAGTTTTGCCGCAGTTGTGGGTCTTGTGTCGCTACCCCTACCGGACAGGTGTTGAGGTGACAGACACGCATCATAATACAGCCGAGGGAAACGAGGGGTGCGGTAGAAAAACCAAACTCCTCTGCACCCAAAAGTGCTGCGACAACAACATCGCGTCCCGTCTTCATCTGTCCGTCTGTTTCGACAACGATGCGCGATCGCAGATTATTCAACACCAAAGTTTGATGCGTCTCTGCTAACCCCAATTCCCAAGGTAGCCCCGCGTGTTTAATTGAAGTCTGTGGCGAAGCACCCGTACCACCATCAAAACCAGAAATTAATACCACATCAGCGTGCGCTTTGGCAACCCCTGCGGCAATTGTTCCCACGCCAACCTCAGAGACTAATTTGACGCTGACTCGCGCTTGACGGTTGGCATTTTTCAAATCGTGAATTAACTCGGCAAGGTCTTCAATCGAGTAAATATCGTGGTGTGGTGGAGGCGAAATTAATCCTACCCCTGGCGTGGAGTGACGGACTTTGGCAATTGAGGGGTACACCTTGCGTCCGGGCAATTGTCCGCCTTCTCCTGGTTTTGCCCCCTGCGCCATCTTGATTTGAAGTTCCTTCGCTTGGGATAAATACAAGCTGGTTACACCAAAACGACCAGAAGCTACTTGTTTGATGGCACTATTTTTCGAGTCACCGCGATCGTTCGTCCAGGTATATCTTTCTGGATCTTCGCCACCTTCGCCAGTATTAGATTTACCACCAATCCGGTTCATGGCGATCGCCAGGGTTTCATGCGCCTCTTTGGAAATTGAGCCATAACTCATTGCCCCTGTCTTGAAGCGTTTCATAATCGCCTCAATCGGTTCGACTTCTTCAATGGGGACTGGTTGACGTGCTTTAAATTGCAATAGTCCGCGCAGCGTGAAGAACTGCTGATTTTGCTCGTTTACCAGGGTGGCGTATTGCTTATAACTGTCGTAATTTCCTTCACGGACAGCTTTTTGCAAAGTATGGATTGTCTGCGGACTAAATAGGTGCGCTTCACCTTCTTTGCGCCATTGATATTCACCTCCAACATCCAGCGTATGTCCGTTGGTGGGACGGTCTGGAAAGGCGTGAGCGTGACGTAAGATTGCTTCTTTGGCGATCGCTTCTATATCTATACCTTCAATCCGCGATGCCGTCCAGGTAAAATATTTGTCAATTACCGACTGATTTAAGCCGATGCCTTCAAAAATTTGCGCTCCACGATAGCTTTGCAGGGTGGAAATCCCAATTTTGGAGGCAACTTTAATCACACCCTTGGTTGCGGCTTTGACGTAGTTCTTACACGCGGTTTTAAAATCGACATCAAGTAGCGAACCTTGCTGAATTAAACTCTCAATTGTCTCAAAAGCCAAATAAGGATTAATTCCACCACAACCGTAACCGAGTAAAACGGCGTAATGGTGTACCTCCCGTGGTTCTCCCGATTCCAAGACAATTCCTACTCGCGTGCGGGTTCCCGTGCGAATTAGGTGGTGATGCAAGCCAGAAACCGCCAGTAATGCTGGGATGGGAGCATTATTTCGATCCACACCGCGATCGCTCAGAATAATAATATTGACACCAGATGCAATTGCTTTGTCTGCTTGGCTACAAATTTCATCCAAGGTTGTTTCTAATCCCTTCACTCCATCTTTCGGGTTGAATAGGATGGAAATCGTCACAGAACTGAAATTATCTTCATTGATGTATTTCAGTTTTGCCAACTCTTCATTGCTGAGGATTGGCGTTTTCAATTCAATTAAACGGCAACTTTCTGGTTCTGGTTTGAGTAAGTTTCGTTCCGAACCAATTGTAGTTTCTGCCGAAGTAATAATTTCTTCGCGAATCGAATCAATCGGCGGGTTCGTGACTTGAGCAAACAGTTGTTGAAAGTAATCGTAAAGCAATTTGGGACGGTCAGACAGAACAGCCAACGGCGTATCCGCACCCATCGCACCTACTGCCTCAACTCCATCCTTTGCCATTGGAGTCAACAACAGCCGCAACTCTTCAAACGTATATCCAAAAGCCATTTGGCTTTGGATGAGGGGTGAGGAGTGAGTGGCTGGCGGCTGGTGGCTGGTGGCTAGAATTACTTCCTTGTCCCCCTTGTCCCCCTTGTCCCCCTTGTCTCCTTCTTCCCGACTCCCAACTCCTGTACGGGCGGGTTTTGAGTGAAGGTCGTTCGCCTCATCCGTTAATCTTTCGCTAAACCCGCCCCTACGACTCCCGACTCCCGCTAACGCCACCATATACTTATCCAACCACTTCTGATACGGATGCGCGGTGACGATTTGGTGTTTGATTTCTTCGTCGGCAATAATCCGTCCTTGTGCCATATCTACCAGAAACATCCGTCCTGGTTCCAAGCGTCCTTTCGACGCTACACGTTCTGGTTCAATTGGCAATACACCCGCTTCGGATGCCATGATTACCAAGTCGTCTTTGGTGACGTAATATCGTGACGGACGCAAGCCATTTCTATCGAGTACTGCGCCGATTGTCGTTCCATCGGTAAAGGCGATTGAGGCGGGACCATCCCACGGTTCCATTAAGCAGGAATGATATTTATAAAATGCCTTTTTCTCCTCGCTCATCGATTCATGCGCCGTCCACGGTTCGGGGATCATCATCATCACCGCATGAGGGAGCGATCGCCCTGCCAGTGTAAGCAACTCTAGCACGTTGTCAAAGATCATCGAGTCGCTGCCGTCCATGTTTATAACTGGCTTTAGCTTCTCTAAATCCTCGCCAAATAATTCTGACTCAAACAAAGATTGCCGCGCGTGCATCCAGTTGATATTACCGCGCAGTGTATTAATTTCACCATTATGAGCGATGTAGCGATAAGGATGCGATCGCTCCCAACTAGGGAATGTATTCGTACTAAAACGAGAGTGTACCAGTGCTAGAGCGCTTTCTAAATCTGGATCTTGCAAATCGGGATAATATTGCCCTACTTGCACGGGCATTAACATTCCTTTATAAACAATTGTCCGACACGAAAGACTAGATGGATACCAATACGGATCTATCTGCGCGGTGCGAATTTCGTTTTGAGAACGTCTGCGAATGACGTATAGTTTGCGATCGAAATCTGTTTCAGTGGTTAAATTGTCAGCACGTTGGATGAAAACTTGCTGTACGAATGGTTCGCTCGCTTTGGCTGTGTTACCTAATGAGGAGTTGTCTGTCGGTACGTCGCGCCAACCGAGGACTTTTTGACCTTCCTCTACCACAATTTTCTCAAATATCTGCCGACTCTGCTCCCTGAGTGCGGCATCTGGCGCGCAATAGATTATACCAACGCCATAACGTCCTGCTTCTGGTAGGTTAATATTTTTTACGGCTGCAACTTTTTTGAGAAATTTATGCGGAACTTGCAAGAGAATTCCAGCACCATCGCCTGTATTAGTCTCGCTACCACACGCGCCACGGTGATTGAGATTTAACAGAATTGTGAGTGCTTGTTCTACAATTTCGTGCGATTGTTTGCCCTTCATATGAACGATGAATCCTACACCGCACGCATCATGCTCGAACTGTGGATCGTAGAGTCCCTGTTTTGGTGGTAGTTGATTGCTATTCATAATTGGCGATTTATCCGTGGCAATGAAGGGTCGTGATGAAATTGGCAGTTGGCAGTCGGAAGTTATTGACAGGAATATGGGGTGTAGGAAGTTTACACCTGATAGTGAAGGCGCATTCTAATTTGCATTCTCTAACGAGTAGAGATGTAAATGTTCAGCTCTTAAGGAAATTATTAGTTATCTGTTGTATTAGGGGCGCATAGCTATGCGCCCCTAATAATTTCTGAAACACTTGTTAATGAAAAATCTCAATTCTTTAAATTTCAATTCTTTAAATTTCACGATTGCAAAACCACTTGAATTAAATCAATTTTGGTTCCGATTTCCCTCTGAAGACAACCTTCGCGATCGCGCGATCGCTAATTTACTAATTTTATTTTTGACTTCATAGGCAAAATCGACTCCTACAAGAAGCTTATTGTATCGATTCTTACGGGAAACGCGATCGCCTCTGATATTAATTTTCGTAACTATCTCAAGGTGAAAAAACTACCCTACTCTTTATGACACGACTCAATTGCATGTCAATATATACTGACATCTGAAAATGTCAAGACATTTGCACGCTGCGATCGACCAATAGCTGTTTAAAGGCAGCTGTAGAGCAGATGATATATTTTGAATTTGGTAGCGATATTGGAACAACAATAGAGTTCGGGCTATGTATTTATAGTTATGTGTAGCTGTCTTGCTGGCAGAATCAGAAAGGTAGTTAAATTGTGCTGTCACCATGATGGACTTGAGGCGATGAACGACGACTTGCAATTGCTGTACGTCGCGTTCGGTAAATTGACGTTCTTGAAGCGAACCAACGTGTAGAACCCCAACCATACCTTCTCGCATTGGTAGGGGAACGCCGACGAGCGATCGCAATCTTTTCTGCCGTAAAATCGGACTGACAATCTCCTCTGCCAACAAATTATGAGTGACCATTGGTTTACAACTTGCAGCAATTCTACCTGCAATACCATGACCTATAGGAATGCGAATTTTTTGTGTAATTTCCTCTTCAAGTCCGAGGGTAGCATATACGACTAAATTTTCCCGATCTTCATCTGGTAGTAGGAGTGTAGCAGTGTCTACAGACATGTACTCTCGCAGCCACGCCAATAGCTTTGTGAAAGCGGTTGCAAGCTGTTGTCTATTACCTATGTATTTTTCGCCCACAGCCACATTCCAACCTTTATAAGAGATTGGTAAGCTATCGTAGTCTGCCCACAAAACCATAGAACTACCCTAATTTGAAACGAGTATAAATCTTAACTTGACAAAAACAACATTTTTTACTTGGTTTATTATACTCAGGTTCAAGCATATGTTCTTACGCCAAAAGTAGTACTTCTATTAGTTGAGAGTGACTAGTGGCTGGTGGCTAGATGCTACTGACGTGCGGAAGATCGACTGGTTTGTGAGAGAATCAAGTCTGAATCTTTTCTAATCTCGTACCGCAAGCTTTACAAAACCGAGCATCAGCATCGTGCAATGCTAACCCACAAGTAGGACAATTTGTCTCTACGCGATCTGATGTTTTGGCTAATTGTTTAATTAAATCGCCTAGTTGCCAAGGAATTAGGGCAATTCCGGTTAAAATCATCAGAACTGTGAGAAACCTTCCTACTTGGGAAATAGGAGTTACGTCACCAAATCCTACAGTTGTCATCGTAACAACTGAGAAATACACTGCATCTAAAAAAGTATGAAATACTTTTGGATTGATAGAATGCTCGGCTTGATAAATCAAACCTGAATAAACAAAAACGATCGCAAATAAAGTAAATAAAATTCTAGCAAATATAACGCTGTCTTCTGTGCCGATGCGGCCGAATAAAGTTCTCCCTTGCAGAAAACGAACTAGTTTTAAAATACGGAACCATCGCAGCAAGCGAATATAACTAAAGTTAACATCTACAATTCCTGAAAAGATCGGCAGAATTGCTATCAGATCGATAATAGAATAAATCCTGAAAACATATTGCAGTCTATTTTCCGCGCACCAAAGCCGCACCAAGTATTCTAGAGTAAAAATAAAAATAATGAGTGTATCAAAAAAATCGAGTAGGCTGCGAATTGCAGTAGGAATTTGATAAGTGTCTGCCACAAAAATAGCAGAAGATAGTAGAACTAGACCTGTAATAATTAAAGTAGTTGTCCGACCTGCGGGCGTTTCAATATCTTCTAAATAAAATCCTACACGCTGTTTGAGTAACATGACACAAATGACACCTGAAGATTTTATGCGATTAGCTTTGGCAGAAGCAAAACAGGGCGATTCTCCTTACGGTGCTGTAATTGTCAAAGATAACGAAGTCGTAGCTAAAGGGTATAACACAGTTAAGCGAGATTGCGATCCTTCTGCTCATGCAGAAATGAATGTCATTCGTAGTTTAACAGCTAAAATTCAAACTCCGTCTTTAGAAGGATATACGATATACGCTACAGGTGAACCTTGCCCGATGTGCGCGAGTGTTTGCGTATGGGCTGGTGTATCAGAAATTATAATTGGGGCTTCAATCGAAGATTTGATCTCGGTGAACCAATCGCAGATCGATCTATCGTGTGATGAGATAATTGCTAAATCTTTTAGAAAGATTAGAGTGAGAAAAGGCTTATTACGAGAGGAGTGTGTGGATTTATTTAAATAGAAAAGTATTCGCAAAAATTGCTGCTTGAGTGCGATCGCGCAGATTCAATCGATTTAAAATATTCGTAACGTGATTTTTGACGGTTCCTTCAGAAATAAATAGTTTCTGAGCAATTTCGCGATTATTTGCCCCAGCTGCAATTAATTGTAAAATTTCTAATTCTCTCGGCGTGAGTTCTTGCAGTACTGGTGGAGGGGGAGGTTTTGGTACAGATAGAGGAGATACCAGAAGTTTTTTCACAATTCCCGGTCCCAATTGCGTATATCCCTTATGCACGGCATGAATTGCTATGGCTAATTCCTCTGAAGGTGTATCTTTGAGTAAATACCCCATAGCTCCATGAGCGATCGCTGCTTGTACGTATTCGTCATCGTCAAAAGTTGTTAAGACTAAAACTTTTATCTGCGGCAGTTGTTGCAAAATTTCTCGCGTTGCTGCAACGCCATCCATCAACGGCATCCGAATATCCATTAATATTACATCTGGACGTAATTCTTGAGCTAATTGAACTGCAATTTGTCCATTTTCTGCCTCACCAACGACTGTTAATTCAGGATCTAACTCCAATAATGCTTTCAATCCTTGGCGAATTAAGCTTTGATCGTCTACCACTAAGATTTGGATCATTTGGATTAGAAAAATAGTAGAGGGAGCAGGGAGCAGAGGGGCAGTCAATTCACGCACCACCCACCACTCACCACCCAATTACCCATTACCCATTACCAATTCGGAATTCCGAATTCCGAATTCCCCTCACTACATTCTAAGTTTCTTCATTGGTAATTTGACATTGGCGTAACAACTTTGATAATTCCTCTGTAAAAATCTTGGAGTAGGGAAGTTGACTGAGCATAGAAATTTCCTCGGCGCAGGCTGTTTGAATAATTGCTAAACAGCGATCGCGCTGTGCGCCAGGTGTGAGATTCTTGAGAATATTAATCGCAATATTCAGCTTCGGTACAGTACTAGACAAATTTTGCTGTAATTGCTGCAAAACTTCATCTTTTGTTTCAATGTATTGTTGTAGCTCTTGTACTCTTTGTTTCAGTGCTTCTGCGCGTTGATATTCTACTTGATATTGTTGGGCGATCGCTTGCTGTTTTGCTAGCCGAGTGGTGACTGCTCCTAACAATTCTTCCCTAGTAAAAGGTTTAGTTAAATAATCATCTGCTCCTAACTCCATGCCTTGACGGACATTTGCTTTATCAGCCATTGCCGTGAGAAAAACAAAAGGAATTGTAGCTGTTGTTGCTTCTTCCCGTAGAGCAGCGAGTACCTCATAGCCATCAATTTCTGGCATCATGACATCGCAAATAATTAAGTCTGGTAAATATTGCTGCGCCCACAGCGCTCCCATCAAACCATTTTCCGAACTAGCAACGTCAAAGTCTTCTGACTCTAGCAGTTCTACGAGATTATTTCTCACATCTGGTTCGTCTTCAATCACAAGGATTTTAGCCATGTTTTTGTACCTATACCTGCTTGTTTAAAGGAAGTACTACAGTGAAAATCGTGCCTAAGCCAACTGAACTTTCAACTGCAATTTTGCCATCGTGTAAATCGATTGATTTTTTTACGATCGCTAAGCCGAGTCCCGTACCAGAAATATTTCCAACGTTGCTAGCACGGTGAAAACTACTAAAAATTTCTGCTTGCTCTGCTAATGGAATACCAATTCCTCGATCTCGAACCCGAAAAATAACTGTGTCGCATTCGTTAGTTAATTCAAAATTAACTGGACTGTCGGCAGGGGAATACTTAACAGCATTGGAAAGTAGGTTGATAAAAATATGACGTAACAATTTTTCATCCATCATTCCCGTAATCCGCTCGTCTGTGTGACACTGAAAAATAATTTGGCGATCGCTAGCCGTTAGTTGAATTTCTTCCACAACTTCATGACAAAATTGTTTGAGATCGAGGAGTAGTGGTTTAAAGTCTAATTTACCTGCCTCCGCTTTACCAATTAAAAGTACGTCATTTAACAATTGAGTCATGTGTTTTACAGATGTTTGAATTCTATGCAAATGATTTAGTTTTCGATCTTCGCTCCATCTATGACTGTAGTGTTCGAGCAATTCTGAAGAAGATAAAATAGTTGCTAGAGGCGTACGAAATTCATGGGAAGCCATCGTCACAAACCGCGATTTTAGTTCTCCTAGTTCTTTCTCTTTGACTAAGGCAAGACGAATTTCTGCTTCCGTTCGCTTGCGATCGGTAATATCACGAACGATTGCCATGACTTCATTTTCAGCACTGACAGCAATGCGTAATTCATAATCTCTGAATTCATCATTTACAATCAGCTGACATTCTAAAATTTGCACTTCGGTAGTCAATAAAGTTTTTTGTATACAACTATCGACTGCTTGAGCAATTTCGTGAGGAAATACTTCAGATAAATGTTTACCTAAAAATTCATGTGCTGGTAGATGCAGGCGATCGCCTTTTGCGGCTTTGAAATTGACAAAAATTCCCGAACGATTGATGCGAAACATCAAATCTGGGATCGCATTGAGTAAAGCTCGATTTGTTGCCATACTGGAACGTAAGGCATCTTCGGCGCGTTTGCGTTCGGTAATGTCGGTAGAGATCCCACAAATCGCATAAGGTTCACCGCGTTCGTTATAGAGAGGAAATTTAATTGAAAGATAGGTATGTAAACCGTCATCCTCATGCGGTAACAGTTCTTCCCAATCGATCGGAGATTTAGCAGCTATAACTTTTCGATCGTTTTGCTGTAAGACAGCAGCAATTTCTGGAGGGAAAATGTCGTAGTCAGTTTTTCCTTGTACGCCAGCGCGATCGGGATAGAATAGAAGGCTAAACCAGACGTTGACGAGTAAATATTTTCCATCTAAATCTTTGATAGAAATTAGTGCTGTGGAATTATCTAAAATTGCTTGCAGCCATGCTTGACTTTGATATAGAGCTGCTTCTGCTTGTTGGCGTTGTAATAAAGTGCCTAGCTGAACAGCAATAGTTGCGACCAACTCGATTAAATGGGTATTTTGTGCGCAAGATGCAAACATGAAAAATACCAACACCGCTAGGACGCGATCGCCACTATCAACAATTGGCATACCCAACGCTGTTTGAAATCCAACTCGATCTGCGAAGGATTTGCGTAAAAATATGGTTTCTGGTTCCTGAGAAATGTGCAACCACTCAGGACGCTTTGACACCCAAACACGCCCAGGTAAACCGACATTGGCAGCGAATTTATATCCTTCGCTGCTGTGGCGAAATTGCTCGAAGCTTGGGTCGGCACTGTACCAAGCAGGGCTATATGTTAAATTGCGATCGTCAGAACTGGGAGTCCATGCTTCACCAAATTGCCAGCCAGTAAACTGACAGATTTTTTCTAGCGCGATCGCTAGTGCAGAGTGAAAATCGTGAGATTCATTAATAAACTGGGTAATGCTATGCAAAAATCGAACTTCTGCCTCTGCCCGCTGGTGTGCTGCAACTTGAAGCTGTAATTGTTCGTTGAGTTGTTTCAGTTGACTAATAGTTGCGCTCAAGGATTCAGGGGTTGGCTCTTGATTCATGATTTCTTGCCCAATTGCTAACCAAAGATGATAGTAATGGATGCAGTTTTGCGATCGCTGTTGTTAGCAATAGTGCCTACGAGCCAAAAAAGTTTGCGAACTTCCTACTATATTGATTTGAGGCATAAAAATTTGAGGCATAAAAATTGCAGCCTAGATCGATATAGTTATCATTCCCAATACCAAATGACAACTAACAGAAAAAGTTAGAATATTCAAATTTCATTTATGTTTGATATTGATGTCTGAGGCTAAGAATAGCGAGTTTGCTCGAAGATAAAAAAATATTTCTTTGGATAGATGTATATGGAATTATCAAGTGATAACCCAATAGACTTTATAGTAATTCTGAATAACCGACATCAAATTTCGGATTTTTAAGTATTTTAAATATTTATCTGAATCGTTGTACTACCTTCTAGAACATAATCTAGGATTGTGGCTGAATTCTAGACGAAAGGTTTGATTCACGGGAGCAGCCGACTTGGTGAATGGATAGCGTTTGACATAGCGAATTGCAGCTTGTTGTACGGCGCTGGGACTATCTTTAGAAATCACGTCGGGTCCAATCACAATTTTGCCCGTGGGATCGGTTAGTGCGGCAATAATCGCTTCACCGCCATTGAGTTTTTTATTACATACAGGAACTCGTTTGCGGATGGGCGCAGCCGTGACAAATTGCGGATAAGCCTGTTGTACTTTTTGATACTGTTGCTGCAAGGCTTCAATTTGAGCAATTGTCTGTGTAGATCCTGATTCGGGTTGAGAGCTAGGTCGAGCGCCGATCGGTCGGGCAAGACGTTGTTGAAGTGCTGCTAGACGAGAGGCGCGTTCGCTATTTGGATTCGTGGCTGGAGGATTAGTCGGCGTAGGATTAGATTGACGCTGTTGTCGCTGTTGGATTATGGCTGCTAGACGAGAGGCGCGATCGCTATTCGGATTCGTGGCTGGAGGGGTAGTCGGTGTGGGATTGGATTGACGCTGTTGCCGCTGTTGTAAAGAGGCTGCTAAGCGAGAGGCGCGTTCCTCACGTTCTTTGGCTCGTTGAACTTGCTGTTGCGCTGCTGCGTCCAAAAGCCGTTCGCGATCGCTCGTTGGGGAAGTATCGGCTTTGCGGCGATTTGCTGCCAACCGTTGCGCTAGGGCATTTTGCCGTGCCATTCTTTCTTGTTGAGCGCGATCGGGCGAGTTTTTGGGAGGTTGTGCTAGTGGTGGACTAGGCTGCAAACCTTGCGTGGGAGGCAGGGGAATGGGTGGTAAGGCATTCGCTGGCGGCGCTATTTGCCGCATTTGGAGATTTTGATTTGCTTGATTTGGCTGTGGTGCTGGGGGCTGTCCAAAAGGATTTTGCGAGAGTAAATTTTGAGGTGGCGGTGGTAGGGGGATAGGCGCAGGTGGAGGTAAAGAATCGCTACTGGGCATTTGGTACATTGGCGTAGTCCCAGGCGGTGGTGGTAAAAAAGGTGATGGTGCGGGCAGAGGAGGTAAGATTTCTGACTGAAAACCCTGAGCAGGCGCAGGCGCTTGCTGTTGAGCAGTATTGACAGGCGGGATGACAGATGGATCTGCTGCTACTTGCGGTAAGCGGCTTCGTTCTTCGGGAGACAACTCCACGACTCCGATACTACTCTGTAAATCAACTTCTTGCGGATCTAGCGAGACAAAAGGCAGCCCTACCAACAGTAGGGTGTGAATGCCGAGCGAACCCAAAATTGCCAGTCCATTTGTCGATCGCCATGCTTCAGGTAAAACTTGAACTAGAGAGGAAGTAGACATCAGTAATTAGGGAGTAGGGGAGACAAGGGGGACAAGGGGGACAAGGGGGACAAGGGGGACAAGGGGGACAAGGGGGACAAATAATTCTAGCCACCAGTGACTAGTGACTAGTGACTAGTCACTGACGACTGACATGGACGACGAGTAAAGAAAAGTAGGGTAATTGTAGGTGCGGGCGATCGCTTAAATCTTTATACATCACCATATTTGGTAATGTAGCTCGTTCTACTATCCAACTGTGTTGCAGTAGGGATTTGCGCTGCAAGACTTGCCATACTTGTTCGTATACAGAACTTACTTTCATCAATACTACGACTTCTGCCCAGTCTAAAATAGATTCTAGTTCGTTGACGTTATAAATCGCTGGTAACACGACTAAACGCTCTTGGCGGACAGTTAAGGGCAGCCCTAACGCCGATGCTGCTGCCATAGGCGAGCAGACACCAGGAACGTAGTTGATGACGGCTGCGGGATACATTTGTTGCAGCGTCTGTGCTAAATAGGTAAACGTACTGTAGAAACTAATATCTCCTTCACAGGCAAAAGCCACATCTTGACCTTTCTGTAAATATTCCCAAACTTGCTTGGCGGCTAGTTGCCATGCTCTTGTCAAAACTTCAATATCTTGCACGTAGGGAAAATCTAAGGGTAGCTGCTGTTGATCCGATCGCAGCCACGGAGCAATTATTTGTTGGGCAATGCCTGGTTTGTCTTGAATTCCTCTAGGAAAAGCAACTATAGGAGCTTGTTGCAGCGATCGCAATCCTTTGAGCGTTATCAGTTCTGGATCGCCTGGACCAACACTAACACCGTAGAGAATACCGTTCGCCATTGGAATAAGGGGTAAAAAATAGCAATGGACAGTTCAACACTCTGCTCGCAAGCATTATAGTGTTAAGCATTATTACAAAAATTCTCTTCTCTCCCTTGTCCCCCTTGTCTTCCTTGTCTCCCCGCCGCTCTCTTCCCCCATGCTTCCCACCGTCATTTTACCTGGATTTTTAGAAGCCGCGATCGCCTACCGTCCGTTGGAACAATTATTACAACAGTCAGGCTTTCCTACCGTTACGGTTCCCTTACAACGGCAAGATTGGTTCCCAACATTGGGAGGTAGACCAATGACTCCAATTTTGCTGCGACTGCATCACACGGTCGAGCAAGTTTTACGGCAATACAACACAGCTAAAGTGAATTTGATCGGTCATTCTGCTGGCGGCTGGATCTCGCGGATTTATTTAGGTGAAAAACCTTACCTGGGTCGTAATGCGGCGATCGCCGCAATTCCCCCTTGGGAAGCTTACCGCTTTGTTGCCACGTTAGTCACGCTGGGAACTCCCCACATTAGCCAAGAACGCTGGACGCGCTGGAATCTCGATTTTGTCAACAATAACTATCCTGGTGCTTTTTACAGTTCCCAAGTGCGCTACGTTTGTGTTGCTGGTAAGAGCATCTTCGGACAGCGACGGCGAGGAAGTTGGCTGGCATACAGCAGCTATCGCTTGACCTGCGGACAAGGGAATTGTTGGGGTGATGGCATTACCCCAATCGCAGCAGCTCATTTAGAGGGAGCAGAAAATTTAGTTTTAGAGGGAGTCAAGCACTCTCCCAAAGCCCTTGGAATTTGGTACGGTTCGCCTCAAGTTGTACCGAGTTGGGTGTCGTATTTGGAGTAAGGGAGCAGGGGAAAGAGAGACAAGGGGGACAAGGGGGATAAGGGGAGCAGGTGAGCTTCAGGTGCAACAACCACCAACCACCAACCACCAGCAGTCAAGAATCTTCAATTCCGCGCTTCCGAATTCCGAATTCTCCCTACACCCTTTCTTCACTGATAACTGATAACTGTCAACTATCTCCCCCTCTAGAAAGAACTCTTCAAATGAGTGACTTGGTTAGCATCTTAAAGAAAGTACACATTTTGAGAGTACTGAGAAGCGGGAGTTATGAAAAATCTTTCTTATGATTTTGTTTTAAGACGAACGGCGACAATACTATCTGTAGCGTTATTAACGCTGTGCGCGATCGCGGCTGTGACTGGTATTTTATTATCTTTTTATTACGAACCAGTAGCAGGTGGCGCGAATCAGGCTTTGCAATGGATCGATACGGAGATTCCTAACGGTCAAATCATTCATGGCTTACACGATTATGCCGGAACCTTACTAATTGGTGTAGCACTGATCCAAATGGTCGTGATGTTCTTAGGTAGGCAGTTTCGCCGTAGTTGGTTGACTGGTTGGATTAGCAATATTTTACTGATCCTCAACGCGATCGCTTTAGCTTGGACGGCAATGATTCTCGATTGGAGTCAAGTCGGTTACTGGCGCTTTCGGATCGAATTAAGTACCATCGAAGCCATTCCTTTTATTGGTTCTACCCTGCGAGATGTCATCACCGGTGGTGGTGCAGTGAATACAACTACGGTCGAACATCTCTATACCATCCACAGCTATATTATTTCCGGTAGCGCCGTATTACTGGCGATCGTCCACTTATTCGGCGTATTGTGGCAAGAAAAACAGCCAATACCTGCTGCTGTTACATCTGCAGAGTCAGCAACGAACGCACCACGGGAATTAATCAAAAATCCCTAATTTGCCTTGTGTGCGGGTAGGTTTACCTAAAATCTTGCTCGGAATCAGAGACATTTGCTGAAAACCCTTACGAATGCACCACTTTTGACTTTAAATTGTAGAGACATTTTGGCTCGGAAGAGGAATTTCTTCGACT
The DNA here is from genome assembly GCF_014696895.1 of Chroococcidiopsis sp. [FACHB-1243]. NCBI lineage: Bacteria > Bacillati > Cyanobacteriota > Cyanophyceae > Chroococcidiopsidales > Chroococcidiopsidaceae > Chroococcidiopsis > Chroococcidiopsis sp. [FACHB-1243]. The sequence continues at coordinate 124,545 of NZ_JACJQX010000018.1, forward strand.
TCGGGCAATTTTTCTAAAGCAAGGCGTTTTGCTGGTGTCGCCCCCGATAGACGTTTTAACAGATTGGGTCTGGGATCGTGTAATAAGTAAATTAAGCGATCGCCTGGTTGCCATTGTTCTGTTGCAGGAACGACAAGTAACCGATCTTCGCGTTCTAGGAGTAAAGGGACTAATTCCCCTGCCCAAATCAAGGCTTGCAGATGAGCTTGTTGCAAAGCAAAGCCTGCTTCGCTGAGAGTCGTCGTGCCTAATTTCACGCGATCGCCGTTAATATATTCATTCCAAGTTTTAATCGGTATATCCGATCCAAAAGCTCGATCGATCCGATTGCGATTTGTTGAGGTACTTGCTTGTGGATTGCGAGGAAAAACAGCTAGCACTCTTGGTGGTTGAAATTCTTCTACAGCCCTTTGTGCCAAGACATAGTTAACTTCTCCATTGTTGGTCATTGCCAAAAACGTTCCCATAGAGGCTAGTCCTGCCTCTTCTAGCACTGTTGCATCTAAAGCGCTGCTAGAAAAAACCTTCAAGCTCTGTGCCTGGGCTTGCTGACACGCTAAGGGGTCGGTATCGATCATCGACACGGCTTCTCCCCGTTCTTGGAAAAGACGAGCAATTAATAAACTCAAAGGGTTGCAGCCGACAATCACCACCCCAGTTGCTTGCGTAGAGCTGATTTGCAACCAATTCGCTACCCAGCCAGCAGTTAAACCCTGACAGGCGACAGTCATGATAATTGTTAAAAAGACTAATGCCTTGATCGAGTCTCCACCATTAATTCCGCGTTCGGTCAGGAAAATCGAAAATAACGAAGCGACAGAAGCGGCAACAATTCCTCTAGGTGCAACCCACGATAAAAACAATTTTTGTCGCCAATTTAAATCGCTGTTGATGGTGCAAATACCGATATTCAGGGGACGGACAACAAACATCAACACGAGGACGGTGAATAAACTGCCCCAGCCTAAAGCAAAGATACTGGCAATGGATAAATCTGCGGCAAGCAAGATAAATAGTACTGACACGCCGAGAATCGTTAGCTGACCTTTAAATCGTCGTAATAATCGTTCTTCTGGCAAGGAAGCAGAACCCAAAACCACGCCTGCAACCACTGTCGCCATTAGTCCAGATTCGCTGCGACTGAGTTGGGCTAGGGTAAATAAACCCCATAAACCTGCTAAGACAACGAGATTTTTTAGTTCGTCAGAAATAAAGTGAGCGCGTTTGAACATGAAGGCAAGACACCAGCCACCAGCAGCCCCAATGCTCCCACCAATGCCTAGACGCAGCGTCAAGCCACTAATTGCCATCCAAGGGTCGGTTTCGCCATTTAAAACTGTATCGAGAACCACAACGGCGAGAATTGCCCCTACAGGGTCGATTAATACCGCTTCTCCTTCTAATAGAGTTCCTACCTGACGGTCTACTTTAATCGTGCGTAATAGTGGCGAAATTACCGTAGGACCCGTTACCACTACCAAAGAAGCATAAAGGAAAGCGATCGCCCAGGGAAACTCTCCCAGCCAATGCGCCGCCATACTCCCACCCAACAAAGTAATTAGGGTTCCCACAGTGACGAGATTTCTCAAACTACCAGAAACTTTACCCAGTTCTCGCAGTTCTAGGTTCAATCCTCCCTCAAATAGAATTACAGCGGTAGAAAGCGCCACAATTACTTCCAACCCAGCACCTAAAACTTGAGGGTGCAGCACGTTCATCCCATCAGAACCCAACAAAATTCCAAATAGCAACAAAAAGACAATGCTAGGGAGTTTGAGGTATTCTGCTATAACTTGAGCGCTAATCCCTGCAATTACAGCAATTACCATTTGCAGGGTAATTTCAAAAGATGCTTCCATATTTAGAAAGTTAGCAAAAGTGCTGTCCGAACCCTAGTGACGGGAGAAATCTCTAAAATAGGCGCGGCTCCATTATGCTGACAATTCTCTGCATCATCTATAGTAGTCTATAGGCGATTTGTATTTTAAAATACAAGTTGTTCTGCTCTTAAAGATAAATAGAAACACTTCATATCATAACTAGGCTGTAACTGAGATTGAGTCAGAATACTGTCATCAACTGTCAGTATGACTTTCGCGATCGCATATTGCCAACTGCCGTACTAGAAGGCGATCGCACCTACTACTTTTACTTAAACAAATTTAGCTCTCAACATTTCGGATACTGGGCTATGAATTTGGGAATTCGGTATCATAAAACACATTAAGTCTAGACGGACTAAGAAAAAACCTCTCACCTCTTACCACTACTCCCTTGTCCCCTTGTCCCCTTGTCCCCCTTGTCCTTCCTCCCTACTCCCTGCTCCCTTGAGTAAGATAAAGAAAGATCGGTCTATTTTGTCGCCTCCATGACCTCAACTCTGCTCAAAACTCCTCTAATATCTACACCCAAACTGCACCGAATTGCTAACGGGTTAACGATTGTGGCACAGCAAATGCCTGTAGAAGCGGTGAATCTCAGTTTATGGGTTAACGTCGGTTCGGCAGTTGAATCAAATGCTATCAACGGCGTAGCTCATTTTTTGGAGCATATGGTGTTTAAAGGCACTCCACAACTGACAATGGGTGAATTTGAGCGCCGCATTGAGGCACGGGGTGCGATCGCTAATGCTGCCACCAGTCAAGATTACACTCAGTTTTATATTACGACTGCTCCATCAGATTTTGCAGCTTTAGCACCACTGCAAATCGATATCGTTCTCAACAGTTTAATTCCCGATGATGCGTTTGAGTTGGAACGCTTAGTCGTGTTAGAAGAAATTCGTCGCTCCGATGATAATCCTCGTCGCCGGACTTTTCAACGGGCGATGGAAATTGCTTTTGACCGCTTACCCTATCGGCGCTCAGTTCTGGGTACAGTAGATGCGATCGCGCAATTACAACCGCAGCAAATGCGCGACTTTCACGCTACCTGGTATCAACCTCAGTCCATCACAGCATCGGTTGTTGGTAACTTACCCGAAACAGAATTAATCGAAATCGTTGCCAATAGTTTTGCTAAACATACTCCCGACTCCCAACATCCTAGTAGGGGCGCACAGCAGTGCGCCCCTACCGACTCCCGACTCCACCCCGAACCCCCCTTCACCCAAATCGTTCGCCACGAATTCGTCGATCCCAGCTTGCAACAAGCAAGACTCGTCATGCTGTGGCGGGTTCCAGGGTTAGTACAGCTAGAGCAAACTTACGCCCTAGATGTTTTAGCAGCAATTTTGAGTCACGGGCGCACGTCGAGATTGGTGAGAGAACTGCGGGAAGAAAAGGGCTGGGTTTCCAATATTTCAGTGAGTAACTTGACACAGCACCTACAAGGGCTATTTTACGTTTCTGCCCAGATGCCAGTGGAAAACTTGGAGATGGTCGAAGCAGCGATCGCATCCCAGATCGAGAAGATACAGTCTGCTCCCGTACAGGAATCAGAAATTGCTCGGATCGGCACTCAAGTTGCCAATCGCTTTATTTTTGCTAACGAAACCCCCAGCGAACGCGCTGGTTTGTATGGCTACTATCAATCTTTAACCGGAAACTTAGCATCCGCCTTAGAGTATCCAAATAAAATTCAAGCTCTCACTACTGCCGACTTACAAGCTGCTGCCGTGCAATATCTTTCTCCCTCGGCTTACGGTATCGTTACCACTAAACCCGAATAAGAGTATATATGTGGACGGAGATTGCCCATCATATTTCCAAGGTTTCAGAAAAAGAGTTTTTTGTCAATAGTCAGCGGATAGTGAGTGGCGGCTGCATTAACCAAGGCTACACCGTTACCGATGGCGATCGCACTTACTTTGTCAAACTCAATTCCCCCTCCCAGACTGCCATGTTTGAAGCAGAGGCGCTGGGATTAAAACAAATGTCGGCTACGGCAACTATTCGCGTCCCACAACCGATTTGTTGGGGAACAACCGATAAGTCTGCATACATTGTTTTGGAATGGTTGGACTTAGGACGTGGAGGAACTCCGGCTTGGGCAGAAATGGGACGACAGCTAGCAGCAATGCACGATCGCAGCAGCAATCAAGCGTTTGGCTGGGATATAAATAATACGATTGGTTCTACACCGCAAATCAATACTTGGATGACAGATTGGGTAGAATTCTATACTCAACACCGTTTGGGATATCAATTTCAGCTAGCAAAACGTAGAGGCGGACGCTTTCCCCAACAGGAAAAGTTACTTGCGGCAATTGGGCAAATCCTGGCAGGACATCAACCGTCACCTTCCCTAGTCCACGGGGATTTGTGGGGTGGTAACGCCGCTTTTACCAGTGCTGGAGAACCCGTCATTTTCGATCCTGCAACATATTACGGCGATCGCGAAGTTGATGTTGCCATGACTGAATTATTTGGTGGGTTTCCAGCCGCTTTTTATCAGGGATATAACGAAGTTCTGCCGCTAGATTCTGGTTACGAACGGCGAAAAATTCTCTACAATCTCTATCACATTTTGAACCACTTCAACTTATTTGGTGGGAGTTACGAGTCTCAGGCAAATGGAGCGATCGCGAGACTTATAGGTTGATAGCGGTTTTCAATTGGATGCAATGCACGTCTGGTAGGGGCGCACAGAGAAAGCGCCCCTACAAATGTCATCCACACAACCGAGAATTGCGATGAAGGTATAACAACAATTAGATTCAAGGTTAATTGACTCTCCAGCTAACTAGAGGGTTGATAATAGATAAGTAGGGATAAATGCAGTTAGAGCAGTCGCCGTACATCAAAAATTGACTTTGGAGACGTATTATGTTGACTCAAGAGCGATCGCTACTCATTGGTCAAGTAGCTGCTATAAGCGGTGTTCCAATTAGAACGATCCGCTATTATGAAACTCTAGGTCTGTTGCAATCTTCCAGCCGAACTGAAGGAGGCTTCCGGCAGTTTTCGCCAGATGTCTTAACTCGGCTGTCGTTCATCAAACGCGCTCAAAAACTTGGTCTGAGTTTAGAAGAAATTAAAGAAATTCTTGATGTTTACGATCGCGGTAATTTGCCTTGCGGTGAGGTTAAAGAGAAGTTAGAAGATAAATTGCGACAAATCGATCGCCAAATTCAGCAGTTGATGACATTGCAGGCTGAATTGAAGGGATTACTTTCGGGTTGGGAGTCTGTTCCAGTTCCGCAGCCTGGAACAATTTGCCCGATCGTTCAGAGAGATAGAGACGATCGTTCAATATCTACGCGATCGTCAGACTATAAATGAAGCAACAATTCGCAAACGACTACCAGAGCAAGATACTTATGCAGCCATAGCTGTAGCCATCTGGCGACAAGTCTCAGTACAACGACGGCAAGCTTGAGCGCAGCGCTGGCAATGGTCGTGGTCGTGCTTCTCGCACTCAGCCGCACAGCGAACCTCCTACGGAGGCGCTTCGCTAACGCAGGCTTCAGCACAAACACTACACATTTGCCCGTAAAGGGCTGAATCGCGGGACATGAAACGGGCGCATAAATCGCAAGTATCGCCACAATCGCGACATCGCTTGATACATTCAGCCATCATTTGTACCATATCTTCACTTAGGCAAGCGTTAGCACAGTTTTCGCACTCGCGTAGACAATCGAGACAAGCCTGAATGCAAGTTTCAAGTAATGATTGGTGAGATTGAGCTGCTGTCATAACTCTCCTCCAAAAGCTTTAAAAACAAAATAATGAAGCAGCCATTATGCTTCTGTAGTTTCACTTTAGAAGGTAGCGAATGCGATCGCCTCTTTCTAATGGTATGGAGCAGATTTATGACTGTAGAGATACAGTAATTTCATCCTAATTTCATCTTAGTTTTGTAATACTTAAATCTTGGTACAATGCAAACTCTTTATTGAGTGAAACCTTCATCTTGCATGAGCAGTCATATCCTTGAGTAAACGTAATAGTTGACTCTCTAGTCAGCTAGAGATTTCATAATTGAGATGGTAATTGTCAAGCAAGTTCTACTATTGATGGATAGAAAGTCATTTATGCAAAATAATTCTGGAAAAACCAAAGTTTGGGGATTAACTCTAACAGCGATCGCCGCAATAGCAAGTAGCGTACTCGCTGCTAATTTTGGGATCTCGGCAAAAGACAGCCAATCTTCAAACAATACCAACGCTCATATGAAGCAGAATATGCAACATGGTGGCAGCATGATGCAGCATGGGAGCGGTATGTCAATGGATTTGGGTCCAGCTGATGCCAACTACGATCTGCGATTTATTGATGCAATGAGAATGCATCACCAAGGGGCGATCGAGATGGCAAAAGAGGCACAGCAAAAATCAAAGCGTCCTGAAATCAAAAAACTAGCGGACAACATCATCACTGCTCAAAATCGGGAGATTGGGCAAATGAAACAGTGGCGACAAACCTGGTATCCCAAAGCAGGCAAGCAGATGATGGCTTATCACTCTCAAATGGGACACATGATGCCGATGTCATCAGACCAGATGCAAGGTATGATGATGAGCCAAGATTTAGGTGCAGCTGACTCTCAATTCGACCTGCGCTTCATCAATGCAATGATTCCGCATCATGAAGGTGCGGTGACAATGGCTCAAGACGCGCTGAAAAAGTCGCAGCGACCGGAAATTAAGCAATTGGCAAAAAACATTATTATCGATCAACAGAAAGAGATCGCTCAAATGAAGCAGTGGCGCAAGGCTTGGTATAACCAGTAGATTGCATACATTGTAGCGCTAACGTAGGGGCGCACATCTGTGCATCCCTACAGATCGTGTATCTCATCCAATTAAAAACTGTTCAAATTCAATCGGCGATCGCAATTTCATCTTGATTTCATTTGCATAGGAGAAACTAAAGACTGAGTAGTGCAGTTGTAGCACTCGTTTGCTCTGATGGTACGCGAGGACATCTCTATATAAATAATGCTCAAATCACACCTGAGGCGATCGCCTGCAATGCCTTGTCGCGTCTCGGGGGCGATCGTTAGCCTAGCGATCGTGATGGCTCCCGTAACTGTGTTAGCTTACGGCGGACACGAAGATGAATTTCACAGCGGAAGTGAGGCAACTCAAACGACTGACTCGATTCAAGCCGATGCCCAAACTGTCAAGCGGTTAGGCATCAAAATAGAGTCAGTAAAGCGGCAACAACTCGCTGTAGGGCTACAAGCAACAGGACAAATTGAAACTTTACCCCATCGACAAGTAGAAATCACGACACCGATCTCAGGAGCTAAGGTAGACCAATTATTAGTACAACCTGGTGTTTACGTGCAAGCAGGTCAACCCGTCGCTATTTTAGCTGCTCCCGATTTAGTAGAATTGCGCGTCACTTCCTAAGAAAAGAAGGCGGAGGCACGAGCAGATTTACCAGAAATGTTGAAAGCCGCAATTTAACTTTACATTTGAAGTTAAACAACTTCTAATACTGCCAAAATACTTAACCCGATAGAATACTTTCCATCCAGTGTATGTAACTAATTTCTTGACACGTAGATGCTTGAAGATAGCGAAGTTTATCTAGTAGCTTATTTCCCCAAAGTTGAGGAATTTCTCCTAGCTGTAAAATTAAATAAGCTATCAAGGTGGCATCAATTTGTCTAGCAATACCATTAGTATTTTTTGTGATGAGATGGTCGAGCTTTAAGTGCATCTTTAAAAACTTCCATAGTAACTCAATCCCCCAGCGACAGCGGTAAATCTCCATCACTTCTTCATCAGAAATAGCTGCTTCTCCGAGCTTAGGTAAATTGGTGACTAATCGGTATTCAGTTTTTGTTTCTAAGTCCCAAAATTGAACGACTCGATAGAATTCTTTTTTCTTTCCTGTTCCAATCAAAACTAATTCAGATTCTTGAGTGAATTCTAGCTTGTATTTATTCCCAATTCTTAGAACAAAATACTTGTTCGAGTTCGCAGCGTTTTGCAAAAATTTTAACCCAGCAAACCCCCTATCCATAACTCCGACAGCTTTCTCTGGTAAGCTATCTATTATGTCTTTACCGTACTTATAGTCATGATTAAACCCGAAAATAATTAAGTTCTCCTCAGTTGCTCCCGTCTAGAGGTTTAAAGAACTAAAAAGTTTGACTTGATGAGATCCCAAGCTCCATAACAATTTACTTGTTCAAGAAATTGTAGTTGAATCTATAGGACAGATAGTCTACTTATCCTGCAAATTCTTTCGATAAATTAGTCTAGATAGTTGCTGATAAATTTGTTGAAATATTTGCTGGCTCCGATGAGAGCTAGCTTTGGAGAAAGTTGAAATATCTACTTCAATTCCCGTATTGTTTAACCGCTTAAATAAATCCCTCATGCTAGTTAAGCTTTTATCCAGCGTCTAGCCTAACCAGCATTCGACAAATAAGCGGGTATTCAAGACTGGATAATCACTTCTAGGCAGGGTTGCTAGAATCTCTTTGACAATTTTGGGAAACGAATGTAAAATCACAAGTTAACATTTTTATTTTGAAATCTGCCCAAGTTTATCAGGATTTGGGTTGTTTTTTTATGTATTTTTTTTAACGTTCAACACTTCTGCAGATTTACAAAAAGCGGGAGGTGATTTAAAGTTGTTGATAGAGTATTAAACTGGCAAGCCAAACTCATATCGATTAATGAATAGTCCAATTACAATATCATGCATGAGAACCGTTTTAGAAAAGCAAATTGAATTCCTTTGCTAAACGTTTAATCCGTGTTCGTAGATTTAAATGCTTGTTTTCTATTTTTTGTGTATTGTGTTTACCTATTTCATGTTTTTCTGCTTCCAGATGACGTTCATATGCCCCCCAGTCATCCGTGTAAAAACGGCTAATACCAAAAGGGGCTAGTAGTGCTTTTAGTTGCAGAAAGATTTCATCTTTACGATTACCGAAAACATAAGCTAA